>JBGTEI010000513.1:0-11334 GCA_041747875.1 Pyrinomonadaceae bacterium
GCATTTTGAAATTAAAAGCGAAATTAGATTCCCGGAGAAAAGATCGAGTTGTGAACCGAGACAAACTAACTGCTTCATGTGGAGAAAACAGGGCGTTTTGATTCACAACTCAATCGTCGTTTTTGACCAATTTCTTTATGATCGTCGCTAATCGGCTAAACAGATCTACCAAGAAAAGTCCGAAAAGATCGAAAATGGGGTAATTGGCCAAAACTTATTTTCAAACTAAGCTGCTGTCTGTCGTCCGAAATCCTGTAAAAGCGGACTTCGCTGTAAATGGCTGATCAAGCTCGACGCTGCTTTTCGTGAAAGTTCGTCCACGCTGCAATTCATAAAGCGCTTACTTTCCGCATTAGCATCGACGCTCCGCTCTCTTGAGACCGCCCGGATCAATCCAAGTTGTTTCCCCGTAACGAGATCTGAAAGCGATTTGGCGATCGGATCATTTGGAAATGATGTTTCTTCCGGGATCGAAGTTTCGCGGTCATTCAGCTTTTCAAGCGGTTCATGCTTATAAAGTTCACGAGCGATCCCAAATTTTACAGCCGCCCGTCTTAATGCGTCATGCTCGGCTTTCTTGATCCCGGATTCGCTGTCTGCAAAACCGGTTCCTATACCTTCGCGTGAAATACCATCGATGGTTATGGCGACCGTAACCGTTACTATCGATCCGATCTTATTTATAGCTTTTACCTCATGTATCCAATCCGGTGTCGTCTCGTCTAAAATATCTGCTACCGTATGCCATTCCACATAATCAACCAAATGTGTGTTGCCATCCCGGTCACGCCGGCCTTCTCGCTGCCGAAGCAGTTCGGGTCTCAGATCATTCCTCAAAACTTTTAATTTTGAAGGAAAGTCGAGCACATTGTTAATTGCCTCGATCTGCCGTGCGTTATCTATCAAACCCTTTTTATTTGAATGCTCTAAATTCATGTCTCACCTCAATTTTCAATAAGATGACTTCGATAACGAAATTTTGACGATCTCTTCTGTTCGTTGAAGAGTTCATTTTCGTATTTCTTGTCATGCTTCTGTACGCAGCGATCGAACTATCGCGACTCAGTTTATATTTTCTTTCAATTAAATTCCGGAAATTTAGATCCCGGAATGATTCTCATAATGTTTGTCCACCGCAGTGTTTACAGACCTTAAAACACCAAGCGTGTCATCTGTGAAACAGAGTACCATAAGAATATTAGCGTTGCAAGTATGAAACATAGTGTTGCATTTAAAAATATCTTGTGATACTGTGTTTTACAGATAGCACAAGAGAAGTCGGAGACAGGCTTTCTCATAACATTAAAAAGGCAAAGTGTGGAGAACAATTATGGTAAAGAAATCTAATAATGAAAGTTTAATAAGTACGATCGAACTCGGTCGGGCTATAAAACGAAGACGCGAAGAATTGGGGTTGAGTTTGCGTGATGTAGCGGACAAAACCGCAGTTTCCGCTTCGACGCTTTCGCGAATAGAAAACGGAACCGGGAAGCCGGACGCCGATAATATCGCTCGTTTGACGAGTTGGCTTGATATGCCGATCGATCGAGTAATGAAAAAACAGAGAAATGATAAAGGCATAGAAGCGGTCGTCTACTATCCCCACGAAGCAACACCGGAGATCGTTGAAGCGCATCTTCGTGCCGATAAAAACTTATCCCCTGATACAGCAAAGGCATTATCAGAACTGTTCCGCGTTGCGTATTTGCAATTTAGCGGATCTGAAAAAAAGAAATAATTTCAGCATATAGAATCTTTTGTAACCGAGGTGAAAATGGAACAGACTTCAAGCATAGCAAACATTCAAATTTACGAAAGAGACGGATCAAATCAGTTCGTTGACACGAGTTTTGTACTTTTCTTTTTGGCCGTCGATGTTGGGCGAAATTTTGGAAATATTGGATTTGATACGGTATTGCTAGCAGTTGCTTTATTGGCGGTGGCTATTTTCCCGTATTTCCTGATGACGGATGAAGAGATCAGTATTGGGAAATGGTTGTCGGGAAGGGCATCGATCGTCGGATTTGCGGTTTTGCTCGGAGTTTTATTCAATCAAAGTATTGGAATCGTTTTCCCTGAGGCTTTTAGTTTTTTGCCGTTCACATTTTTGATGTTGACAGCAGTGGTAAGCTGTTACATACAGTTTCACAAATTTTTTAAGTTCCGTTTAGCTAAATAGGCAAAAGGCGAAGTACGGAAGAAAGAAGGACGCGTTTGTTTTATGACAAACGCGTCTTTTGTTATTGCGGAGATATAAGGTCTTGGTTGCTAAATACTTACTGATTCCGATACGGGGCTTATCGCATTATGGAGAGTCCTGACTTCCTCAGCCAATTCAAAATATTGTTCAGGCAGAAGCGCCTGCGCGCCGTCGCACAATGCTTCCTCGGGACATGGATGAACTTCAATTATCAAACCATCAGCACCAACTACGACACCGGCCTTTGCCATCGGGCTTACCATATAATTGTGTCCGGTAGCGTGTGAGGGATCAACAATTATAGGCAGATGAGAAACCTTATGGATCGCCGGGACGATCGAAAGATCGAGTGTATTTCTCGCGTGTGTTCCAAAAGTTCGGATCCCGCGCTCGCACAGAATAACGTCATAATTTCCTTCCGCCATGATGTATTCCGCAGCGAGTAAAAATTCATCTAGGGTGGCCGACATTCCGCGCTTTAGCAAGATCGGTTTCCGGGTTTTGCCGGCGTATTTTAACAACGAAAAATTCTGCATATTTCGTGCGCCGATCTGAATACAATCACCGTATTTTTCAACGAGATCGATCCCGCGTTCGTCCATCGCCTCGGTTACAATATTTAAGCCAAATTGATCGCGCACCTCAGCCAGGATCTTTAGACCGTCTTCGCCTTTTCCTTGAAATGCGTAAGGCGAAGTTCTGGGTTTAAACGCGCCGCCGCGGAAGAATTTAGCGCCGCTTTTTGCCACGATCGCAGCAACTTCAAAAACCTGTTCTACGCTTTCAACCGCACACGGACCTGCAATAATAGCCAGCTCATCACCGCCGATCGTAGAATTGCCGACCTTCACAACAGACTTGTCCGGCCGCAACGCTTTTGAGATCAGTTTATAGGGCTTTGTGACCCGAATAGCTTCCGCCACGCCTTTGAGATTCTCAAAGTGCGCCGGATCAACGGCTCCGTCATTTCCCGTGATACCGATCGCCGTTCTCGCAACTCCGGGCATCGGATGCGCACGAAATCCAAGCGTTTCAATTATTTCATTGACGCGATCAATATCAGCTTGAGTCGCGTCCTGTTTCATTACAATTAACATATATTTTTAGTAGATAAATCGAACTTCAGAATCTAACACTTTATTCATCGAGAAGAAAATCACCACTTTTCCCCCACTTGAAAACAGATGAAAAGAGCGGCAAAAAACGATGACTTGCAATCATTCTATAAAGAACTATTTCATGCGCCGCCTCCGTCAGTTCCATTTCCCGGAAATCCTCCAGAAGATGTTCTAAACCTAACTCTTCGGCGTATTTATGAGCCAGGTTGTATTCGTTTACATTTCCTTTTTCTAAAATTCCCGCAAAGTAAGCGGCGCAAAAGTAACCGCAAAGCCGACAGATCAATGCGATAGAAGTTCCTATCGTCCAAAAGATCTTCTCGCGCAGCTTAGAGGGCTTTGCGTTAAGTTCTTTGAGGATCTCGCCAACACGTTTTCGATGGTTCCATTCATCGGCTTCGATCTGTTTTATCGCCGCAAGTTCATCAGGAACCTTCAGCGTTCGCCAGTGCCCGCCATAAGCAAGCGCTGCCGCTAGTTCGCCGGAGTATGCCGCCTGCATTAATTTGATAAATCGTTTTTTGGTTTCGGCTCGTTCCATTTCGCTTTTTGCAACAATTTCTTCGCAATTTGAGAAACTATTTTGCTAAACCCCTTTAGAATTAGGGTTTTAATTTCAACAGATCATCTACTGTAAATATACGCAATTTCGCCGCCAACCAAACCCAGGATCACTCACGAAGTAGATCTGCAACAAAACTTCCGATCTCATCTACAAGGTCCTCCGAGTCCTTCGCGGCGAAAATTTTATCGACGATCGCCGAACCAACTACCGCGGCGTCTGCGTATTCCCATACTTCTTTTACGTGTTCATTTGTAGAAACCCCGAAACCGACCGCGACCGGCAGATCCGTAAAGCTGCGTGTCCTTTTAACCAATTCTGCTGCGGCATTGCTTAGCTCGTTTCTCGTGCCTGTTACGCCGGCACGCGATACGGCATAGATAAATCCGCGTGCAGACCGCGTTATTTTTTCTAGTCTTTTGTCATTTGTTGTAGGTGCGACCAGAGAGATCAGGTCAATATCCGATCCGGCGAAAACATCTGCCATTTTTGCAAATTCGTCTCCGATAATATCCGTTATCAGGAAACCGTCAACCCCGGCAGATCTTGCCTCGCCTCGCAGCTTCTCGATCCCAAATTGCAAAAAAGGATTAAGATACCCAAATAAAACGATCGGGACATCCGTCGTTCTTCGAACTTCAGAAACGAGGTCTAAGATCATCGTGATCGTTATTTCTTCATTTTTAAGCGCGCGCTGAGCTGAAAGTTGAATAATAGGACCATCCGCCATCGGATCCGTAAAGGGAACTCCGAGTTCGATTACTGTTGAATCCAGTTCGGCAAGTTTTAGGATCAGTTCATAAGTCGTTTCAAGATCCGGATCACCCGCGGTTATGAAGGGAATAAAGCCTCTTTTGTTCGAATTCTTGATCTGCTTAAATTTTTCAGAGATATTGCTCATAGTTTTTTCATCGGAACAGCGAGCGATCGCGAAAACTACTGATTACCTAGATCGTGATCACAAATGACCTAACTATCGTTGGGCGTACCAATGGCATCCGCTACCGTATTTACGTCTTTATCACCGCGTCCTGATAGATTTACGATCATAATCTCATCCTTTGCCATCGTCTGAGCAAGCTTCATTGCATATGCAATCCCGTGTGAAGATTCCAAAGCAGGAATTATGCCTGTGATCTGCGACAATACTTGAAACGCTTTCAAGGCTTCATCATCATTTGCCGATACGTATTCAACACGTCCGATATCGTGTAAATACGCGTGTTCCGGGCCGATCGAAGCATAATCCAATCCCGCAGATATCGAATGTGTGAGCGAAATTTGGCCATATTGATCCTGAAGCAAATAACTCTTTGTTCCCTGCAAAACTCCAACCTTATTTCCGCTTGTTTTATCAAACCGTGCTGCATGTTCTCCCAAAATGTCACCCTTTCCTCCGGCCTCGACACCGACCATCCTGACTTCCGCATCTCTCAAAAACGGATGAAACAAACCGATCGAGTTCGACCCGCCGCCGACGCATGCAACCAACAGATCGGGAAGTCTGCGTTCCATTTCGAGAATTTGTTCTCTTGCTTCCGTTCCGATCACACTTTGAAAATCTCTTACCATTAACGGATAGGGATGCGGACCAAGTGCCGAACCCAGGAGATAATGCGTCGTTTCAACATTTGTCACCCAATCCCTAAGTGCTTCATTTATCGCGTCTTTTAGCGTTTTTGAACCCGCATCTACACCGCGGACTTCCGCACCCAAAAGCTCCATTCGAAAGACATTTAGCGATTGTCTCCGCATATCTTCCGTTCCCATGTAAACAACGCATTCCATACCAAAAAGCGCGCAGACGGTTGCTGTTGCAACACCGTGTTGTCCGGCTCCCGTTTCAGCAATGATCCGTTTTTTACCCATCTTCCGGCCGAGCAATATCTGACCAACGGCGTTGTTTATTTTGTGAGCACCGGTGTGAAGAAGATCTTCACGTTTTAAATAGATCTTCGCACCGCCGAGTTTTTCCGTCAGACGCTCTGCATAAAACAGCGGCGTCGGACGACCGCAGTATTCGTTTAACAATCGATGAAATTCCGCTTTGAATTCAGAGGTTTCGCGAATCGCAAAATAAGCCTCGGTCAATTCTTCAAGCGCCGAGACAAGGGTCTCGGGAACAAAACGCCCGCCGTATTCACCCCAATATCCATTTTCATCTGGTTCAAAATTAATCATATCGATTTGACTGCAGAAGCACGTACGAAGTAAGTGTGCTAACCCGGTCGCACACTTACTTCGAGCGTGTTTCCGCAAATTCCGAATGTATTACATTAGATATAAAAACCTTCAATTTGCTCCGTGACTTTACTCCTTTTGCTTTTTCAACACCGCTGCAGACATCTACAGCGAAAGGCTCAACGGAATTTATTGCGTCTGCGACGTTATTAGCATCGAGCCCTCCGGCGAGATAAAGTTTCGGAAAAAGTTCTTTCACTTTCTTCGCAATTTCCCAATCAAAAGTTTCTCCTGTTCCGCCGTGTCCTTTTGGCGAATAAGCATCGAGCAAAATGGCATCGACCTCATACTCGAAAAAATCTTCGGTCTTAAAATCCTTGCCTACGCGAAACGCTTTTATAATTTCAAGCCCGGTCTTTGACTTCAATTTGCTTGCAAATTCAGGTGTCTCTTCACCATGAAGCTGGATCGCATCGAGGTTTGCAGTTATTGCGGTCTGAACGATCTTCTCCAAATCTTCATTTACAAAAACTCCGACCTTCAAAACGCCTTTAGGAAGATCATCAATGATCTTTCGTGCGGCATCGGCCGAAATATATCGCAGACTCTCCCTGTAAAAATTAAATCCCAAGGCATCAGCACCAAACTTTGCGGAAAGCAGTGCATCTTCTAAATTTGTGATGCCGCAGATTTTTACTTTTGTCATATTTTCCGTCGGAATACTTGCAGCCTGCCGGTTTTCCTACCCTTGCGTCGTTCATAACAGAGAACTTAGCGTGTCGCCGATATTTTCCGATGCCATCAAATGCTCGCCGATCAGGAAACCGCTGAAACCCAGTTCTTTCAGCTTAGTAATGTCTTCTTTGGTTCCCAAACCGCTCTCTGCGATCATGATCGTATCTTTTGGTGCAGATCGAATCAGTTCCCGTGATATATCTAACGAAACTTCGAAGGTATGCAAATTTCTATTGTTTACCCCGATGATCTTTGCGCCCATATTTAGAGCTCGCTGAAATTCATTTTGGCTGTGGGTTTCAACCAATACATCAAGCCCTAAAGAGCGCGCGAGATCATAAAGTCTCTTCATAGATTCATCATTCAGCATTGCAACAATCAAAAGGATCGCATCGGCACCGATCAATGCGGATTCATATACCTGAAACTCGTCAAAGATAAAATCCTTTCTCAATATCGGCAGATCTGTAAGATTCTTTGCCGCAAATAGATCATCAATACTTCCGCCAAAAAAATCTTCCTCGGTTAAAACGGAGATCGCCGAAGCACCAAATGATTCGTATATATGCGCGATCTCGCCCGCGTCTGCGTTTGCGCGAATGACGCATTTTGAAGGCGATTTACGTTTGATCTCAGCGATGATATTTATCTTGGAGGGATCCGAAAAGGCATTTTGAAACTTGTTCTCCGCCGCATTCTTTCGAAACGTCTTGGCGCGGTGTACAAATTCAGCATATTCAAATCCCTCCTTTGCTCCTTCGACGCGGATCTTTTTTTGCGCAAATATCTTTTGCAAAATTGTCGGCTGCGTTTGCTGTGCGTTCATTCTTTTGTTCCTTCGATCAATGTGTCTAATTTTCCTTTTGCGGCTCCCGATGTAAGACTTTCGCGGGCGATCTCGATCGCCGCGGCTAACGATTCTGCGAAACCACTGATGAAAATAGCAGCGGCTGAATTTACTAATACGATATCCGTCGCCGCACGATTTGAATTATTTCCGTTTAAGACATTTTGAATGATCTCCGCGCTTTCAATAGGTGAGACATCGCAGAATTCCTTTAATTTGCTTGTCCCGAGTCCAAAATCTTTAGGTGTAATGTCAAAGTACTTGATCCGGCCACTCGCGATCTCCGCCACATGAGTTTGCCCATTTAAAGTTATCTCATCAAGCCCGTCTTGACCATGAACGATCCAGGTCTTTTTTGTACCGAGGTTTGCGATCGCTTCGGCCATCGGCTTCATTAAGAATTTATCCCAGATTCCGATCAACTGGAACGGCGCACCTGCAGGATTTGCCATCGGTCCGAGTAAATTAAAAATGGTAGGAGTGCCAAGCGATCGTCGCGCCATCGCGAGTTCCTTTGTCAAATTGTGAAACTTTGGAGCAAACATAAAACAAATACCGATCTCATCGAGACATTCCTGCGCTTTACTGGTTTCTGCAACGATGTTGACACCCAAATTCGAAAGCGCATCGGCGCTCCCGGTTTTACTCGATGCGGCACGGTTTCCGTGTTTTGCAACAGGCAAACCTGCACCCGCGATTACAAACGCCGCGGCAGTCGAAACGTTAAATATCTTTGCCCTGCTTCCTCCGGTTCCGACAATATCAATGAACCTTTCGTGGTTTGTTTTTACCTTTACGCAATTGTCGCGTAGGATCTGCGCACACGTTGCTAATTCATCAGCTGAAACCCCTTTTTCTGCCCATGCGGTTAAAAATGGTGCGATGATCTCTTGATCAGTTGCAAACCTCAGCGCATTGAAAACCTCAGTCGATTCCCCGATCGAAAGATCTTGTTTTGCAGTAAGATTCGCTTGATATTTCGTTAGTATTTCCATCAAAGATTTCTTACCGGAACGCAGGCTGCCAGCCTGCAATCCGTCAAATCGCGTATTTTCCGCTTTCGGCCAACTCTATTGCTTTTAACAATCCCTGCGCCTTGTGCAGCGTTTCCTGATATTCATTCTCCGGCACAGAGTCCGCCACGATCCCCGCACCTGCCTGCACCTTTGCTACCCCATTTTCAAGTACCAAAGTGCGAATCGCGATGCATGTATCGAGGTTTCCTGCATAGTCGATATATCCAACCGCACCGGAATAAACACCGCGCGGTGTTGGCTCCAGTTCCTGAATGATCTGGATCGCACGAACCTTTGGGGCCCCCGTAACCGTCCCCGCCGGAAAACATGAAGCGAGCGCATCAAACTGATCAAATCCCTCTTTCAGATCTGAAAACAGATAGCTCACAAGGTGTTGAACATGCGAAAATTTCTCGACGCTCATAAGATCCTTTACTCTTACACTTCCGTATTTAGAAACTTTTCCAAGATCATTTCTGCCAAGATCAACAAGCATCGTATGTTCTGAAACTTCTTTCAGATCTGCCCGCATTTCTTCGGCTAAGCGGAGGTCTTCCTTCTCATCTTTTCCGCGGGGGCGCGTTCCGGCTATCGGTCGATACTCGAGGTTTCTATCGCGGCATCTGACGAGCATTTCCGGCGATGCGCCGACGATCGATCTTTCGCCGAGTTTCATCAATATCATATACGGGGAAGGATTCATGGCGCGCAATGCCCGGTATATCGCTTCAGGCGTGGCCTTTGTTTCCTTTGTAAAACATTGCGATAATACTACCTGATAGCATTCTCCCGCTCGTATTAATTCTTTGATCTTAGAAACGGCATCTTTGAAATCATTTTTTTCCCAGTTTGACGAAACCTTTAACGTTTCGCCGTTAAAATCACCGGATATCTTTGGAAATGAAGCTGTTTCAAGGTTTTCATATATCTGTGCATTTATTTGCCGTGCGTTGTGAAATTCTTCGATCAGTTTGTATTTGTCCGTTATATTTACGTCAAAGACCAAAGTAATAATCGCGATCTGCTGTTTTGCATGGTCAAAAGCGATAGTCGTTTTGTAAAACGCAAACTGCGAACCGGAATCCGGTACAAAATTCTTCTTCGAATCTCTTATGGATGGTTCGAAATACTCAACAGCTGAAAAATCGAAATATCCTATTGCGCCGCCGATAAAGGAAGGCAGATTCGGCACTTCCGCGATCTTACGCTCCCGCAGAGACTTTCTTAAATATTCATAGATCGGTTCATCTTCTGTAGTCTTTTCACCTCGGGTTTCAACGATCGTTTTCCCAACGTCTTCCCGCACTATAAGCTGAGGATCAGCTCCGAGAAACGAATAGCGGGCAAGATTTTCTCCGCCTTCAACAGACTCAAAAAGAAAAGAATACTGCGCATCAATTGAAAGTTTCAAATACGCGCCAAAAGGCGTGATCAGATCGGCAGGGAACCGCGTAACTACAGGGAATACTTCAGCTGCACCGTATTGCGCGATCAGATCTTCAAACTCATTTTCCTCAAAGTTATTCATAAATAAAAAAAAACACCAACGAAGATCGTTCGCCGGTGTTTTTATAGAAATTTGTCGCTTTTGAAATTCAAAATTTACACAGATCCACCCGGCTTTTTGACATTGCACCACCAAAGCCAGCTGCGGAGTTGTGTTTGATCATTTTGAAATCTCATTGAAATAGAAATTAACAGCAGACCTGTCGATTTGTCAATCTACATCCGTTCGGGAACTCTTATTCCCATCGTTTCAAGCGCCGACGTTAAAGCACGACGCGCAACTTCAGCCGTACAGATCATTACGGCTTTTTTCAGTTCATCGGTTTCGCTCAGGATCCGGTGCTTTTGATAAAAGAGGTTCGAAGTCTTCGCTAGGCTAAACGTGTACCGCGCTAATACTGCGGGTTCGGCGGTATTGATCGCGTGTTCGATCGTTTCTTCAAGCCGCAGCGCGAGAACTATCACCGACCAAAAATCTGTTCCATCGCTGCCCTTGAAAAGTTCGCTAAGATTTTCGCTGCGACTTTTCAAAAGATCTTTTGCGTTTTCAAGTGCATTTTCGTCGAGTTTTCGAAAGATCGAATTTAATCGTACGGCAGCATTCTGGCAATACGTTCCGGTTTCACCCTCGAATGCCAATGCTTCCTTAAAATCAAATACTATGACCGTATTTTTTGTAAACTTGAGAAGGAAATAACGCAGCGCGCCGATCGCGATTTGTTGAGCGATCTCGATTTGTTTGGCAGCTGAAAGGTCTTCGTTTCGGCTGCTGACTTCTTTAAGTGCATTGGCTTCCAGTCGGTCGATCAAATCGTCGGCCTTTACCCCAAGTCCTTTTCGCCCGGACATCTCGATAAAAGTCCGCTTGCGATCTTCTTCGGATAATTCAAACCCCAATTCCTCCGCCGCATTTGGAGAAAGCGCGACCATTTCATATGAGAGATGGACACTCGCATCTTCACCTTTTTCAGGGAAGATCGTGGCGACGCCTTTTTTTACAACTTCCTGAGGGTAGGACTGACGGGTATCGATGACATTGTAGACACGTTCAGAATCACCAAAGACCGGGTGCGAATTTTCATTTTCTAAGGCCGTGGTGATCCAAACATCATCGCCATTTTCATACTTGCTAAATTTCTTGTAGTAAAAATCGAGCCCCAAAAGCCCGA
>JBGTEI010000514.1:0-5585 GCA_041747875.1 Pyrinomonadaceae bacterium
GCATTTCTTCAAGTGCTTGCCTCTTCCAAAGACTTACTTTTGGTTCGGGTGAACCTCATATCGCGACGCGATCTCATTGATCGTTTCGCGGTCCCTTGATCGCCGCGATTGCCACCCGAGCTTTAAGATCCGCGCTATAACTTTTCCGCTGTTTCGGCATATAATCTTCCTCGTCTGCCGATAGCGATTTTACACCTTAAATACCTGTCCGAAAATTGGGGACCATTATAATCTCTCGTAAAGTAATGGAGATCGTCCGGGAAGAAATTGGCACCCATGCTGTTGAGGTATATTCGATCGACGAAGCATTTCTGGATCTCGGAACTCCTGATAAAACAAAGGATGTTGGTTTTTCTATTAAGCAGACAATTGAAGACGCGACCGGAATTCCGGTTTCCGTCGGCATTGCAAAAACAAAAACGCTCGCAAAACTGACCAACCATATCGCAAAAACTTCGAAAAAAACGAGGGGTGTTCTTGATCTATACGACTCTCCGTTTTTGCTTCACGCACTTGCACAAACCCCCGTTGGTGACATTTGGGGCATTGGGAGACAAAATGCCAAGCGACTGATAGATCTCAACATTAATAACGCTCGTGAATTGGGAGCAACAAGTGTTGAATTTATTCGAAAACATTTGAATGTCCTCGGCGGGCGAACGGTTTTAGAACTTAGAGGAAAGAAATGCATTCCCTTCGAAAGTACAATTGCCGATAAAAAGTCCATAGCCCACACACGTTCCTTTGGCGAAACTCTTACCGATCATCCGGAAATAAGAAATGCTATCCTGCATTTTGGAACACGCGCTGTCGAACGAATGAGACGGGATAAATTAGTCGCAAAATCTGTCACGGTGTTTATGCAGACCAATCGATTTAAGAAAAAATATGAGTCGAATTCTTTTACCTACAATTCGATTTATCACTCAAATCTAAAACATGAGATCAACAAATGGGTTATGGATTGTTTTGAGAAAATTTACGTTCCGAATTTGCGATATAAAAAGGCGGGAGTGATACTTGGTGATCTCGTTAATACAAAACTGATGTCAAATCGTTTGTACGAAAACGAGGTTTTTATGCGTTGGAATCATCTGGCGGATGTGATGGACGAATTAAATTACCGTTACGGACGAGACACGGTAAGACTCGCGAATCTCGCTGATCTCGGACGGGGAGAAAGTTCCCATGCCTTTGAGAATAAAAATGCCGAATTGCCGGATATCGATCCCGTACAGGACAGTAATACAACAGAATTTCGCAGATTTATCTAATTTCGGCAGACGCCGCATGCGGCTGCCTTCCAGTGCGTTTCGACATTACGACCATTCCGATACCGCCAAGAATAAAAAAACTTGCCAAGATCAACCGCAAAGATATAACTTCCGATAAAAACACTGCTCCCCCGGCGGCCGCAATCAGTGGAACGGATAACTGCAGGATCGCCGCGCGTGTTGCCGTGTGATGTTTTAGCGCGGCGTACCACACCGAATATCCAATTCCCGATGCTATCGCACCTGATAAAACCGCAAACAATATGCCTTCTAAAGAAAAACTGGATCGATAGAAAACCGGCAAACTAAATAAGAACACGAATGGGATCGTCCGTATAAAATTTCCGGTCGTATCCGCAAGCGGATCCTCACTCTTTTTACCGCGAAGTGTATAGAAACCCCACGAAATACCGGCGAGCGCCATCAGGATAGAATTGGTGATAGGTGGAGATTCTAAGCCTGGAAAGACAAGATAAACCAATCCGCCGAGTGCAAGGATCAAGCCCGACCATTCAAGAATTCCCGGTCTCTCACCTTTAATAAGTGCATAGACTATCATCGTCGCCTGAACCATTCCGAATAAGATCAATGCGCCGGTCGCCGTCGTCAAACCAATGTATGCAAACGAAAAACAGATCGCATAAGAAAAAAGACACAGTGCCGAAACCCAGCTGCCTCGTTTAAATTTGCCTTCCCCTTTTGGCGAAAAAATTGAAGTGATCAAAATCAATGTCACCGCACCGGAGAGAAGTCGGGTACTTGTAAAACTTGTCGCATCGATTAATTTTGCGCCAAGTGCAAGCCTGCAAAGCACCGAATTAAATGCGAAAGCCGTAAGGGCAAAGATTGTTAAGAAAAATACTTTCAAAATAAAAAATCCGGCAATGTAAATTACATCACCAGATCCTGGTCCTCCGCAGTCTTAAAAACTACTGACGAAATCTTGACGTTAGATCCGAACCGACGATCCTAATTCTTGTGATATTCGGCGGACCTTCATATCCGCGATATGTTTCGACCATAACTACAGCCACATAAGCCCCGAACGGACTCTTCACCATCCCGGCAAGTTCCGCACCTCGAAAACCGGTGAAATCCTTCGGATCATATGTCTTTTTGTAGATCGATTTCTTCCCCTTTTGTTCTGAGATCATCCAAAGATCTAAAGTACCATCTGCCGAATAAACGTCATATTCCTTTATGTTTAGGTCTAGTTTTGCGGTTAATGAATCGTCCTTATAACTTATCGATCGATCCAACGAGAATTCCTTATTTTGACGAATTCCGTATTGGGCAAGTTTTTTCGAAAAAATCGCACGATTCTTTTTCCAGTGTTCCTTTATCGTTTCATTCGGTTCTGATTCTCCTTCTTCTCCATCAAAAGGTTGACCCTCGTATTGATGCTGCCAGAGGATCTTATCCGTTTGTAGATCCTGAATTACTAGTTTTGCAAAATAGCAACTTCAGGCTTCATCAGCCGGCTCTACGTAGTATGCGAATTTCCCCGACTTTGAAAAACCAATTGGATAAAACGCTTCCGTCAAAGGGCTGAAATCCGTTCCGTCTTCACGTTCCCCGGGGTTTTCAACATTATCGACACTTATTTTTATTGGTTGATCATAATTGCCCGATTTTTGTGCACAGACCGTTAAACTGCCAAACATTAAACAAACCAAAACCAGTACACTAAAACTTAATTTGCCCATCATAAAATATTCGCCTCTTTAGCTTTGCCGTAAAACCGATCACCGATTATTAGATAGTTTATTCCTCGATTTGCTGCGTATTCTTTTCTGGCCGCATATGCGGAAACAAGATCACGTCGCGAATTGTATGTTGGTTGGTCAAAAGCATCACTATCCGGTCGATCCCGATCCCTATCCCCGCAGCAGGCGGCATTCCATAAGAAAGCGCTTTAATGTAGTCTTCGTCCAAAAGCATAGCTTCTGCATCACCCGATTCGCGCTCTTTCATCTGATCGACAAAGCGTTCGTATTGTTCTTTCGGATCATTCAATTCCGAAAAACCGTTTGCGCGCTCGATTCCGCCGATAAATAATTCAAAACGCTCGGCGATCGCCGGGTTTTCGGGTGACGCTTTTGAAAGAGGCGAAATTGATTTTGGGTAATCAACGATAAAAGTTGGCTGAATCAATTTTTCCTCGGCATAGCGCTCAAATAATTCGAGCATATTTTCTTCAGTAACTTCAGCGTCCGGTTTAAACTTCAAAACCGCATCTTTCATCGGAAGCCTTTCAAAATTGCTAAAATCGATCGCATTTCCCTCATAAGTTATTTTCAAGCTTCCTGTAGCTTCAACGAGAGACTTCTTGAGCATTTCCTCGCAAAAATCCATCATTCCGTTGACATCCATATAGGCGCAATAGAATTCGAGCATTGTAAATTCGGGGTTGTGCTTGTGTGAGATCCCTTCATTGCGAAAATTTCGGTTGAGTTCATAAACCTTTTCAAAACCACCTACGACCAAACGCTTCAAATAGAGTTCGGGCGCGATCCTCGCAAAAAGCGGGATATCCAGAGCCTTATGGTAAGTCTCAAACGGCTCCGCCGCGGCACCAGTCGCCTTTGGGGTCAGCATCGGGGTTTCAACTTCGATGTAGCCATCATCTTCCAAGTATCTGCGCATCGAAGAAATTATCTTTGCTCGCCGCTCAAAAATTTCGCGGGTTGTCAGGCCTTCGTGTTCGACCTGCAAACTCGAACCGATGAGATCCATATAGCGATACCGACGCCGTAATTCCGGATCAGCGATCCCATGCATTTTGTCCGGCATCGGAAGCATCGCTTTCGCTAAAAACTGAATTTTCTCGACGTGGACGGAAAGTTCTCCAGTATTGGTCAAAAACAAAAATCCTTCAACACCAACAAAATCGCCATGATCAAGATGCCCGAAAAGAGTGAACCCCGAATTCTCTGTTTCCAAAGTTTCACCCGTATCATTATCTATCGCTTTCGCGTCTTGTTTCCGTACGTATACCTGAACACGGTTTTTTCCGTCACTTAAATGAACAAATGCCGCCTTTCCCATAACGCGCGGCGGCGTCGCAAGTCGGCCGGCAACGCGAACATTTCCCAATAATTTTAGTTTCTCATTGAGTGCTTCTTTAACTTCGGGCGCGGGCCTCTCACGCTCGGCGAGTTTTGCCATAACCTCACCGATCTCATCAACCACTTTTGCAACCGTTTCGAACGAAACGAGACTTGTAATAGTGTCTTCCCTACCCGAAATCGCTGTGCGTTCAAACTTATTTGGATACGGGTTCCCAATTAGATCGACCAATTGTTCCAAATTGTGCTTGCGCGCTTCGGTCTGATCATTCGGTTCAATTATGCTATTAAATTCGGCTATTTTCATTCTGATTTCGTGTACTAAAGTGTTTGGCTTTCGGTTGCTGTTTAATGTTTTCCGGACTCTGAACTTTTTGATTATATATACGCATTTGCCAAACAGCAAAAAGCCATCATATGCAGCGATTTCGAGCAACATTTCGAAACTGGAACGGCAATTGCAGTGTAAGCAGTCTATTGGACGGAGATTGTGGTTATCCACAGTAAAGCATCAGTGACAATGCCCTGTTTTCAATTCTCAAAACCAATACACTTTTAGGAGTAACAATTCTTAAGTTTTAACAAAATATCCGGAGCAATTTACAATGAAGTTTAGAAACTTAGCAATCAATTTATTCGTCGCCACGCTTGCACTCTTTATAGGATTGGGCTTGGTAAGCGTTGTCCGATATATCGCAGGGTATTCAGTCGAAACAAAACAAGATATCGCGGAAAAGCACCCACTTATAAAAGAAAACCACGCATCAATAAAATTTGACATTAACGACCCCAATTCGGTATTGCCGATAGAGTACGACGATGACCAACTTTCCGATCCCCATGAAGACGAGAAAAATTCGAGCTTTTTTGATCCAGAAGGTTCCTATTATTTAGACGAATCATCTTCAGAAGAATCTAATGATTTTCGTTATTTTGATATTTACAATAAAAACTTCGATGTCAGCGTAAAAGATGCACGGTATGGTGAATTGGTAGCTCCAAGTGGTAGGTTGTTCGCCGGCGACGGGTCAAAACCTTTTTCCATTACATCTATTAGCATTTCTAATGGCAAGCTGAGATTCGCCACCGAAAGCATTAATGGCGTCGTATATGAGTTTTCAGGTGAATTCTTGATCCAGGGGAATTTTTACACACTAGACCCGAATGCAAAGGTGTTAAGAGGAACTTTAACAAAGAAAAAGAATGGGGTTAGTTCAATTTCAAAGGAACTGCATTTTGGCTG
>JBGTEI010000515.1:0-2965 GCA_041747875.1 Pyrinomonadaceae bacterium
CGTTTTGTTCGATTTTGAAAAGGGAAGGAAAGTCTATAAATAAATGGAGCCGATGATCCGGGTTGAACGGACGACCTACTGATTACAAATCAGTTGCTCTACCACTGAGCTACATCGGCTTACTACAGGAATGATAGCAAATTTCCCGCAAGCCAAAATACTACAAAAACAATCTTTGTTGTGCAAGCCACACTTTCTAAATATCAAACCACTAGCTTACACGCTAACGAACAAACTGCCGTAGCCAATTCTCTTATACGAACTCAGTCTGAAAATGCCCTGCTCGAATCACCAATTAGTAAATGTGAGAATCAGATCGTATTGTTTAACAATGCAAAAAAGTGTTGACGAATGATTGCCGAAAAGTTAGGATAAATGTAGCCTGATTCAGGCTCGTATCTTACCTGTCGATGTCTCATTTCATTATTCAGGGATAAATCAAAGATCATATAGCAATATCAAAAGGAGAAAATCGTGAATTTTCAAACAAGAATGATGAGTAAAATTACTCTTTTAGTTATCACGCTGTTGGTAGCCACGTTTACGGTGGCTGCACAATCCGGAACTCAGGTAATTTATGGTGTTACGAACGACGATATGCCGGTCGCAATGGGAAACAATCTTTACTGCGCAGGATATATTCAAAAATCTTCTGTAAATACCAGCCGCGAAATTGTTGGCGGTGATGATGAGAAAGATCAGAATATCTATGCGGAAGGCGATGAACTATATATAAACGCAGGATCCGGCGATGGGGTTAGCGTTGGCGATATGTTCTCCGTTATCCGGCCGCGGGGAAAGTTTAAATCAAAAAATTCACAAAAGAAAGATCTTGGGATCTTCGTTCAGGAAATAGGTGCGGTCGAAGTGATCGCAGTCCGCGGCGACGTCTCTGTTGCACGTGTCAAAACATCATGCAGTGCGGTAATGCTGGGCGATCTTCTAAATAAAGTTGAAAAGAGAACCAGTCCGAATTTTGAGAAACGTCCGGAACTGAATAAATTTGCGCCTCCTTCAGGAAAAGCCACGGGAAATATCATAATGGCGCGCGACGGAATTGAATTACTTGGTCGAGAACAGATCGTTTATATAGACCTTGGAAGAGAAGACAATGTTTCGATCGGTGATTATATGACGGTATTTCGCAGGCTCGGAAGCGGAAATATATCGGAATACGTTCAGCCCGAACACATGGACAATAAAGAAGAAGGATATGAAAGCGATCGCTATCGCGGCGGAACGTTTTCAAATAAGACTGCGCGGAAGAAGGGCGCGGAAGCCGATGGTAAAGTTGTTACCACGGAGGATGCAAAGTCACGTCGTCCAAAGGGGTTGCGTAAAATAGTTGGCGAGCTTGTGATCCTAAACGTTCTCGAGCGAACCGCAACGGCGATGATCGTCAGGAACACTTCAGAGATCCACACCGGAGATAAAGTAGAACTTCAATAATCAAAATGATTTAACAATGTCCGGTAAGTACTATTCGGATTCGCTAACTACATTCTTATCAAGGACGGCATTTTCTGCCGTCTTTTTTTTCTTGTTTTCAAGGTAAAAGAATTTTAGATAACCGTACATCGACCAAAGTGCGGAAAAAACGGCGGCCCACAATGCGCCGCGACCTACCAGGTAGCCGAAAACTTTCCAGTCGTTATTCGTGAGAGTAAAATTGACCAGATCGGCAAACGCAGTTCTTACTTCAGCTACTTCCCAAAACATAGCCGGAACATCCCAACCAAAGTTTGAAACCGGCGGCGGCGAGTTTGCGCCTGCAACCAGCAATGCGACGATCGCAATACACTGTGCCCACATTTTGATCTTTCCGACCTTTTGAGCTGAGATAATAATACCTTCTGCCGCTGCAACAGAGCGCAATCCGGTTATAACAAATTCACGACCGATTATGATCACAACCGCCCAGGCGGGTGCGAGGTTTTTCTCGACCAATACAATTAGTGCAGCTGAAACAAGTAGTTTGTCAGCGATCGGATCGAGCAACGCACCAAATTTTGATACCTGCTTTCTTCGTCTGGCAAGATGCCCATCCAAAATATCCGTTAGCGAAGCAATAAGAAAAATGGCAATCGCTAATCCGTAACTCTCAAGTCCAAACCATCTTTCCGAATACGGCGTTAGAAGTACCACTACTAAAAGCGGAACCAGAAAGATCCTTATCAATGTCAGATAATTTGGTAAATTCATCGATCCATAAGACGTTTAAGCTTTGACCATAAGTTTAGTTTCGGCCAACAAAAAGCGTCAAGATATTCATCAGAATTTGTAACGCCGTTGAAATATAACTTGAAAACCAGCAATCCGCCTATTTATCGAAAAACGGTATCGAGGGAAATTCAAAACTTTTCCCCACCAGGAAATAGGCAAGGTTCGGACTCTCATGCGAAGTATCATAACCGACCAATTCCACATACGCATTACCCGTTACTTCCATTCCGGCAAGTTTCGCTGAAACATTACAAGCACCTTCCCAATAAACGATCATTGTTGTCCCACGTGAATCCAGTTCTTGATCCTCAAGTACAGGCTTAACCGTAAGTTCAAGTTCCAGACCCGGAACGCTTATCTTCCAGCCGCTCGGGTAAGTCGTTTTGGTTTTCGGACTTTTCCAATATCCCGTTGGTTCAATGGAAAAATCGTCAGTTGTAAGACGAATATCAGTTTCATCGGCTTTAACGAATACACCGGTTGAATACCGAGATATGCCGTTTGAACTGTTTCGAAGCTGATAAAGCATCAACTCCGTATCGTTATCTAGTTGTATCGAGAACCAATCCCAGCCTTTCTGATTTTCCGTTGCTTCCCAGGTTCCAAATTCTCTGTCCATCCAGGATGTCCCAATAAAATGGTCGGCATTGCCGTTGCGGATAATTTCGCCATCCATTTCCATTCGCGTATACGAGAAGTAGCGAGACGCCTGGTCCTCATCCTTGAATGAAACTCCGTTCCT
>JBGTEI010000516.1:0-2336 GCA_041747875.1 Pyrinomonadaceae bacterium
GAACGTTTGAATGTTGTCCAAAACCAATTACCGGCGGGCGTTACACCGACACTTGGACCGGATGCAACCGGGGTCGGGCAGGTATTTTGGTACACACTGGAATCGGATAAATACTCTTTAAGAGAGTTGCGGACGATGCAGGATTGGTTTGTTCGTTATCAGCTAAATTCGGTAAAAGGCGTGGCGGAAGTGGCGTCTGTCGGCGGTTACGTTCAGCAGTATCAGGTTGACGTCGACCCAAACCAGCTTCGGGGTTATGGGATGCCGATCTCGAAAGTGGTCGAAGCAGTGCAGAGATCGAACAACAATGTCGGCGGAAACGTCGTAGAACAATCCGGACAATGGGCGGTCGTTCGCGGGATCGGGCTTATCGAATCAACGGCGGATGTTGAAAATATAGTCATCGGATCGAGCAACGGCACGCCTATTTTTGTAAAAAATGTCGCGAAGGTAAAACTCGGCGATGCTTTTCGCGTCGGTGCTTTGGATAAGAACGGTAAGGAAGCGGTTGGCGGTGTCGTCATCGCAAGGTACGGCGTGAATACCCTTGACGTGATCGAGGCGACTAAAAAGAAGATCAGCGAGATCGAAGTTGGCTTGCCTGAGGGCGTAAAGGTCGTGCCGTTTTACGATAGAACCCAACTTATCAATCGTGCGACTTCAACGCTGACACGTACATTGATCGAAGAATTAATCCTCGTCACACTTGTTCACATAATTTTTCTATTCCATTTTCGTTCGATCCTGATCGTATCGATCCCGCTTCCTCTCGCCGTCTTGATGTCATTCCTCTTTATGTATTTTATGGGGATCTCGTCAAATATTATGTCGCTTTCCGGGATCGCGATCGCCATTGGAGTGCTCGTTGACGCAGGAATCGTGGTCACAGAAAACGCTTTCCGGTATATAGAGAAAAATAGTGTCGATACAAATGATAAGCGGGCGGTTTGGGATGCAGTGCTCGAATCGACAAAACTCGTCGGGCGACCCGTTTTCTTTTCGATGGCGATAATTATCCTGGCATTTATCCCGGTTTTTGCGCTCGAAGGAAGAGAAGGCAAGCTTTTTCATCCGCTCGCATTTACAAAAACCTTTGCGATGATCGCGGCGACGATCATTGCCGTTACGCTTGTTCCGGTTCTCTGCACTTTTCTGCTTCGCGGAAAAATGCATTCAGAAGATTCAAATCCGGTGATGCGTTTTCTTCAACGGCTTTATAAACCAGTGCTCGTAGCAGCTCTGAAAAATCGCCTGATCGCCGTGTTGATTGCGCTTTTATTGTTTAGCGGAGCAGTATTTCTGGCTGCCGGCATCGGTTCGGAATTTATGCCGAATTTGAACGAGGGGGATCTGATGTATATGCCCGTCACGGATCCGGCGATCTCGATGGATGAGGCGCTAAAACTAGTTCAAAAACAGGACTTAATAATTGCTTCATTTCCGGAGGTTGAACACGCGGTCGGTAAGGTGGGGCGGGCGGATTCTTCTACTGACCCGGCTCCGGTGAATATGAACGAAACGATCATTCATCTAAAACCAAAAGAACAATGGCGCGCCGGCGTAACGCGTGATTCACTGATCGCAGAAATGGACTCAAAATTGAAGATGCCGGGCGTCACCAATATCTGGACGCAGCCGATCATCAACCGGATCGAGATGCTCGCAACAGGAATTCGCTCGGAGATCGGCGTCAAAATTTACGGCAATGATCTGAAGACGCTTGAAAGACTTTCAAACGAGGTAGCAGCAGCGGTCAGCACTATTGACGGGGCAAAAGATGTTTATCCCGAAAAGGTGATCGGCACTCCTTATATCGATATTGAGATCGACCGGCAAGCTGCGGCCCGATACGGAATTGATGTCGGAATGATCAACGAGGTGATCGAAAAAGGCATCGGTGAATCCAACCTTTCGACGACGATCGAAGGACGCGAACGCTTTCCGATCCGCGTTAGGTATGCACCGGAATTCCGTGACCGTGTAGAAAACATCGGGCAAATTCCGATTGTTACTGCCGACGGAATGACGATCCCGCTTTCAAACGTGGCTGACATCCGCACGACAGATGGAGCATCGATGATCCAAAGTGAGAACGGGCTCTTAAAAGGAACCGTTTTGCTCAATGTTCGCGGAAGGGATATCGGTTCGTTTGTCGCGGAAGCCGATGCCGCAGTCAAACAAAAAGTCCAGCTCCCCGCCGGATATTACATAGACTGGAGCGGCCAATTTGAGAATCAGCAGCGGGCCAAACAGCGTCTGATGCTGGTCATCCCGATCGTCCTGCTCTTGATCTTTGGTCTGCTTTATATAACCTACAATTCGGCGATCGAAGCCGC
>JBGTEI010000517.1:0-6572 GCA_041747875.1 Pyrinomonadaceae bacterium
GCCGGCGAACTGAGTTCCTTTAAACCGTATATGAAAAGCGCGGCAGAAATGATGTAAGTAATGTTTATTAAGATCGTTGACATAAATTATTTGGCCAAATTACTCATCCGAAATAGATAAAAGATAAAAACTGATAACTGAATGCCTTCACTTTTTCTTCTTAAACATTCCAAGCATACGATCGGTCACGAGATAACCGCCCACTACATTTACCGTTGCCAAAACAACGGCAGCAGTTCCGAGGATCGTCGCTGTCATTGATTCGCCCGCGCCTGCAGAAACCATTGCGCCAAGCAGAGTGATACCGGAGATCGCGTTTGAGCCCGACATTAATGGCGTGTGCAAAGTTGCCGGAACTTTGTTTATCAGTTCGAAACCCAGAAAGATCGAAAGGATCAAAATAAATGCTAAAAATACAATTTCCATATTTTCTTTACGTAGCGCCGGCATCCCGCCGGCTGTCTTGTGAGCGTCCCGCTCACGACGGGTTCAAAGCATATATTCTTAGAAAATAAGATCTGTTACGACGATCTGCTGCCGGAACGAGCGCACTACAATTCCCTGACAACTTTGCCTTCGTGGGTGATCACACAACCCTTTACAATTTCATTTTCAAAGTCGAGCTTAAAGTTCTTTGTTTCGTCATCCCAGATCTCTTCGATCAAGTTATAAAGATTTGCCGAGTACATCACGCTCGCATCTTTTGCGACAAAATTTGTCCAACTTCCATCACCGATTATTGTGACCCCGTCAATTTCTATAGTTTCACCGGCAACGGAACCTTCGACGTTTCCGCCGCTTTCCGCTGCCATGTCAACGATCACACTTCCCGCCTTCATTTCCGAAACCATATCTTTTGTAACGAGAACCGGCGGCTTTCGTCCAAAAACCTGCGCGGTCGTGATGACAATATCTGATTCGGCGATCTGTTTTTTCTGGCCGGCTTTTTGAAGCTCGATCTGCGCGGGGGTTAGTTCTACCGCGTAACCATCTTTTGTTTGCGCCATTTCGCCAAGATCGATCTCTAAGAATTTCGCACCGAGTGATTGAACTTGTTCGGCAACGACGGGTCGTGTATCAAACGCTACAACCTTTGCGCCTAATCTTTTTGCAGTAGCAATTGCCTGAAGTCCGGCAACTCCGGCACCGATCACAAAAACTGTAGAAGGCTTGAGCGTCCCGGCAGGCGTCATCATCATCGGCAAAATGCTCGGAAGTTTCTGACACGCTAAAATTACCATCACGTACCCGGCGAGATTTGCCTGCGAACTGAGTGCATCCATTTTCTGTGCAAGGGTAGTACGCGGAACCATCTCCATGCTGACCGCGGTCACATTTTGCGCACGGAATTCCTCGATCAATTCCTTTTCGTTGAACGGATCGAGAAAACTGACGTGGATAGCCCCTTTCTTTAATTGTGGGATTTGTTCCTTTTCAGGTTTGCGAACGCGGAGAACTATGTTTGAAGTTTGAAGTAAAGCGCCCGGATCGTCCTTGATCAGCGCACCGGCATCGAGATATTCCTGATCGGAAAACCCGGCTTTTTGTCCCAAACCATTTTCGACCTGAACCTCGCAGCCAAGGCGAACCAGTTTCTTGACATCGTTTGGAACTATCGCAGTACGATTCTCGATCGCTCCATTTTCTTTCGGAACACCAATGATCATAACTTTTAAGTCTTTGTGGGTTTTCGGCTTATGATAGCAGAGTTCATTTGGAATTGACTAGTATTTTCTAATCAATTTGAAATGTCGCAACACTTGTCGGCGTTTCAAAGCACCGGACCTTATAGACTTTTACGCGTTCATCACCTATCCGCGAGTTCATATATTCGCAAATATATGCCGCCAGATTTTCCGCGGAAGGATTTAGTTCCTCATCAAAAGGCGGGAGCTCGTTGATGTTTCGATGATCAAGATAATTGACGATCTCATCCGCCGCATCTTTCAGATCGCCAAAATCTATAAGCAGTCCAATGTTGTTTAATTCTTCCCCGCGCGCGAATATCTCGATCTTATAATTGTGACCATGCAAATTCTCGCACTTCCCCTTATACCCGCGCAGTTGATGCGCAGAAGAGAAATTGCGTTCGATCATTACTTCGTAAAATGATGGCATTTGAGTATCCTACAACAATTTAAATATTTGGGAATTGTACCCCAACAATCGCATTCGCTCACACGCACCAAAGGTGCAAAGTTATTTAGCTTGGGGCGTAGCCCTAAGATCAGCCGAAAAAATACGATTCCTCCGGAGCGCCAACGGCGCGCAGTTATTTCGCGAGGCATCGCCCTAAAATTCCGAACGCCCGCTGAACAAACACCCATCCTCGGGAATCTGCCGGGGCGGCGTACTTCAATCCCAAACATATTCTTCATCATATTCAATCTCATGTTTTTCCAAAAAAAACCCGAAATTCATTCTTATACGTCACTTTTTTATGATGTTCTTTCTGATTGGCGATATACCGTTTCACGGTCGCCGCATTTGATCGGCTGACCGAAAACGCACCGTATCCATTTTGCCAGCGAAACACTTTAAATTCGTCGCCTTTGGTTTTTATCCATTTCGAACTTCGCTTCTTCACAAATTCAACTACTTTCGCAACCGACCAAATTCGCGATTGTGTGTAGAGAATATGTATATGATCTTTATCACCGCCGATGATCGATGCCGGGCTATTACATTCGTCGTACAAAACCGCTGCCATGTATGAGTAGAGTTCGGGTTCAATTTCGTTTGTGATGAAGGGCTCTCGGTGTTTGGTGGAAAAAACCATGTGGATCAGCACTTGTGATAATGATTGAGGCATATTTTTACTCCGCCGCGTTGCGGCTTGCGGATGTGGGTCCGCGTTTCCTACGGCGTTGCCGCAGGCTGTATTACGTCGCACCTTTGGTGCTTTTTCCAGCGATAGATCGCTAGATTTATTTGTTTGATCTCATAATATATTCACACATTGATAAAATAAAGGTTTTATTCTCAATTCTGCACCGGTCACTATATTCGCCCCG
Organism: Pyrinomonadaceae bacterium; assembly: GCA_041747875.1. Classification (GTDB taxonomy): domain Bacteria; phylum Acidobacteriota; class Blastocatellia; order Pyrinomonadales; family Pyrinomonadaceae; genus Aridibacter. Next base: position 3,015 of record JBGTEI010000517.1, read on the forward strand.
CGGTCTTAACCGGCGAAATATATTTAACCCAAATTCCGACCGCGCCAACGGCGCATCGTAATTCAGCATGGGGCAACGCCCCAAGGCTTCGTAAGAATTATTTTCGAGCCCTGAATGGGCGGCGTAAAAAAACCAACTCGTAGGAGAACATTTCGCTGATCAATTACTTCGCCGCGTTGCGGCTAATATTTCGCGGCGTACACGTTTCCTGCGGCGTTGCCGCAGGTTGGATTACGACGCACCTTTGGTGCTATTTCGTTTCGGATTATATATCGCTCGACTAATTTTCATCCGTTTCGTAAATGTCTTCCTCAAACATCGCCGCAACATCCCTTAATTCCGTCGTGATCTTCGCTTTCGGCAAACTGTTCAAAAACTCTATTCCATAACTCTTCGTCCGCAAACGCGAATCAAGCAGCGCGATAACGCCTTTGTCTGTATTGCTCCTTATCAAACGCCCGATTCCCTGTTTTAACGAAATTATCGCATTCGGAACACTGTACTCGAAAAATGATTTACCGCCGTTTTCGTCGATATATCGCGTCCGCGCGGCGACGACCGGATCGCTTGGAACCGCAAATGGCAATTTATCGATGATCACGCAAGAAAGCTGTTCACCGCGGACGTCAACGCCTTGCCAAAATGATGAAGTTGCAAAAAGAACTGCGTTTGGCGTTTCGCGGAATTTATCTAGGAGGCCGGCTTTTGACATCGATCCCTGCACAAAACACGGATAATTTACGCGGGATGAAACGAGTTCATAAAGCGCATTCATTGCGTAAAAACTCGTCGAAAGCACAAAAGCACGTCCTTCTGTGATCTTGAGCAATTTTTCGATCTCGCCCGCCGCAAGCTGAATAAATTCGGGTGAACGCGGATCGGGCATGACTCGCGGCAGATAAATTATCGCCTGTTTCTCATAATCAAATGAACTCGGCGCAAGAAGCGTATCCGTTTTTTCATCCGACAACCCAAGGCGGTTTTTAATAAAATCAAATTTACCGTTGCTCGAAAGAGTCGCCGAAGTAAGAATGCAGGTTTCCACCTTTTCAAAAAGTTTTTCCTGCAATAGGTCTGAAACGTCAATCGGCGAAGCACGTAGAAACATTCCGCGACCGCGGCGTTCGAGCCAATAAACAAAATGTTTTTCGCCCTGGGAAACAATAAATTCAAGATCAAACCGCGTTTGCCGGATCCTTTTCACAAGCGATTCAGCCTCGGGTATTTTCTCGCTGTAAACGTCCACTGCAGTTACAAGCCGCCCAAGATATTCATCGAGCTCGAAATACGCATCGCCAAGCGGCGTCGGTTCGATCTCGCCGGCGCGCGTTTCTTTTGCAAAAGAATTTGGTATCAGCGGAAATCGCCCTTCTTTTCCGCGTCCTTCGTGAAAACGCGCCCAGAATTGCTCGGCAAACCCGACGATCCGTCTCGCAACTTTTGCAATATCGCTGACGACGACCGCATCCGTGATCGGAAGCGCGTCGGCGTCACGTGCAAGTTCGTCGATCTGAAAACTCGAAATTTGAAACCCGAAATAATCCGCGGCAATATCTTCGATGAGATGTGCTTCGTCAAAAATTACAGCGCCGTAATCGGGTATGACACGCCCGTATTGATTTCCGCGAACGTTGAGATCGGCAAAGAAAAGATGATGATTTACGATCACAATATCCGCTTCTTCAGCGCGTTGCCGCATGCGGGTTACAAAACACGGTTCGAAATCAGGACATTTTTGACCAATACAAGTATCGCTTTTCGCGTTGATCCGGCTCCAAAAAGGAATATTCTCGGGCAGATCGATCAGCTCGGCTTTGTCTCCCGTTGAGGATTCCCGTGCCCAATGGCGAATTTCCTCGAAGTAGTCCATTTGGTCGAGCCCTTCTAAGATCGGCTGGTTTTCTGCTTTTGCGATCCGGTAAAGACAGGCGTAATTCGACCGCCCTTTCATGTACGCCGCTTTAAATTTCTTTGGCATCACCTTCTGAAGAAATGGAATATCCTTTTCCATTAGCTGTTCCTGAAGGTTTTTTGTACCGGTCGAAATTATTATGCGTTGATTTTTATCGAGTGCCGCCGCGATCGCCGGCACTAAATAGGCGAGTGTTTTGCCAGTTCCGGTTCCGGCTTCGACTATCAAATGCCGCTTATCTTCAAATGCCTTCATCACAGCAGCAGCCATTTTTACCTGACCGTCACGGTGTTCGTATTCTTTATGGTGCGCAGCGAGCAATCCATTCTCGCCAAAAATATCTTCCACTTGTTTTCCTAACTGAAGGTGATGTTTTTCAGATTTGTGTTGAATTTGAGATTAAGGATTATTGTATTGCTAATTCACACCGCTGTCTAAACGCCGGTTTTTATTTTCCGGATCGCGGCCGTTTGCGGGATAAACTTTGACTAACCTTCGATTGATTTGTTAAGTTTTAAAGGAGCTTCCCTGCTCGCTTAAAAGATTTAACACCAATTTTTATTGCCATCCTCGCCATCACTTATTACACTCGTAGTATCAAGAATATGAACCAAGAAATATTGGAATTTGCGCCGCTTGAAGAGACGCCCACGGCCGGTCTGACATCTGCTATCTCTGTGCGCGATCCGCAGTATTTGTTTAACCGCGAACTGAGCTGGCTGGAATTTAACCGCCGGGTGCTCGGCGAAGCGCTCGATCCGGGTGTTCCGCTTCTTGAACGCTTGAAATTTCTTTCGATATTTTCGACAAATCTTGACGAGTTTTTTATGATCCGCGTTTCCGGATTAAAAGAGCAGATCGCAGAAGGTATCAATGAATTGTCTCCTGACGGCCGAACAGCGGGAGAGCAGATCCGCGAGATCCGACAGATCCTTCGCCCGATGCTGATCGAACAAATGTTTTGTCTGAATGAGGAGATCTTGCCTCAACTTGCCGAAGCAGGAATCTCGATCGCATCGTACAAAGATCTGGACGGAAAACAACAGAAGAATCTGGACTCTTATTTTGGCGCAAATATTTTTCCAATGCTTACACCGCAGGCGGTCGATGAGAGTCATCCGTTTCCGTACATTTCAAATGTCAGCGTAAATCTCGGCGCCGTCGTAAAACCCGACAAAAACTTTGATCATGGAAAATTAAGCCACCTCTTTAGCGGAAATCGATTTGTCAGGATCAAGCTGCCGCCGAGACTTCCGCGTCTGATCCCGATCGATGATAACGAAACCCAGTTTGTAACGCTTGACGAGATTATTGCGGCAAATATAAAAGCTTTGTTTCCGAACATGAAAACAAACAAGGCAAATATTTTCCGTGTCACGCGTGACGCGGATATTGAGATCCGTGAAGATGAAGCCGGTGATCTGTTGCGAACGATGGAGCGCGAACTTCTTGTCCGACGAAGATTCAGCTTTCCGGTAAGAATTGAAGTTGAGGCTTCAATGCCGGAAAAGATGACGAATTACATCGCGAGTTCGATCGGTTTAACGGAGAAAGACGTCTACCGCATAAATGGTTTTGTAAACATTCCGGATCTGATGTCGCTTTATTCGCTCGATCGACCGGATCTTAAAGACCAACCAATTTCT
>JBGTEI010000518.1:0-1588 GCA_041747875.1 Pyrinomonadaceae bacterium
TTGTCGGTATCATTCGTAAATGAATTCTTACGCAGTATCATTTCACATGCTCGCATTTTCTCCACTTGTAATTTTCAAGATGTCAGAACCGTCCGATTTTATACTAAATATACTGAACGGATAATTTTCGCGTCCGTGTATATCGTAGTATCCGGTAAAATACAGCCTTTCGCCATCCGAAGACCAAACAGGATCCACGGCAAACATATTTTCAGGCGTTAACCTAATCTTTTTGTTTTGTTGTTTGTCAAAAATAAACAGTGCGGTATTAGGTTCGCCAAAAGTTTTTTCGAAAAGTTTGGAACCGGGAACTAGTTGTGTAAAAACTAAGATATTCTCATCTTTTGGCGAAGGGATAAAGCGATCACTGCTTGTGATCGTGTCAAGGCTTCCCGTAATTGATTTTAGCGGAGTTTTCTCTATGATCTGTCCGTCAAAGCCGACATGAAAAAGATGTGTCATATCGTGGAAATAGATCGTGTTGCCGTCCGCTGCCCAAACCGGACTGAAAACATCATTGATCTCTTTATTTGATTGATTTATCGTAAACGCCTCCTCACCTGCGGTGTTGAATACCTCAAGATTTGTTTTTCCCTCACGCGTGCGCAAAATAAATAGTACCAGATCACCTTCCGGCGCAAATTGATTCGAATTGACAAATCCTTTGACGCGATACAATTCACGGCTCTTTTTAGTGTTTAGATCGTAAAGCATCAAAACGGCTTCTACATCCGGGTCAGGCGGCTGCGACGGTACGTAGACGATCTGCTTTTTGCTCCGGCTAAACGATGGAAATTCGCCTTTGACGATCCTCTTCGGAGTTTTTTCCGAAGCTCTCAGATAATATATCCAGCCTTCTCTTAAAAATACCAAGTCATCTGTTTGCTTTTGCTGGGCGGTTTCTTTGCTCGATGCTGAACTTATATTTGCCGCGAATTCGGAAGGTTTTACTTGGCAAGCAACGGTTGTTGCCAAAATAAGCGATAATATAAGTGTTACCAATTTAGTATTGTTTTGATAAGTTTTCATTTTTTTCCTGATGTGCCGTTACAATTTGTTTGAAGCCTAGGTCAAATAATCATTGTGGCAATTTGACTGTAAATTTATTGTTGGCTCCGAAAGTTAGTATGTAATTTCCGGGTGTTACACCTCCATTATAAAATTGATTAATTATTTTCCCATTTGTATCGGTTGCATAGACTGTTACCCGTTCAGCTCCCAAAACTACTTTAGAATGCACCCGCTTTTCTCCCGGTGCCAGCCTATTTTCCGATGAGAATCTTTCTCCATTCGCAAAAATATGAACTGTTTGCTTTGAAGCATTAACAAATGTCCCGATAATTCTTTTTTCTGATGTTAACGGTTTTGTAGTCTCGGCCGCTTGACCCAGCGAAAGTTTGTTATTGCTGCCAAATATGATCGTATAACTTCCATTTTCCTCTATTAAAAACCCGATCGACTGATCATATTTGCCGTCAGGCTTAAATGCCATTACCTGAAGTCTTGGCCGGCCCGTATATTTTACGAAGACGTTTCTTACCTGTCCGGGTTTCAGCAAATTATCACGCGAGAAATTTTCACTCACCGC
>JBGTEI010000519.1:0-6155 GCA_041747875.1 Pyrinomonadaceae bacterium
CACGAGATGAAACCCCTTGGTCCTGGGGAGATGACGAATGACAATTGCGAGTGTCAATCTCTGGGGCCGCGCGATCGGTGCGGTAAGTTGGAATAAGGACAACAATATCGCATATTTTGAGTACGAACCCCGGTTTATAAACAGCGGTATCGAAGTGTCGCCAATTATGATGCCACTTTCAAACCGAATATATTCATTTCCGGCTCTCCCTTACGAATCATTTCACGGACTTCCCGGCATGCTCGCCGATTCTTTGCCCGATGATTTTGGAAATGCCCTGATCGATGCGTGGCTCGCAAAAGAAGGCAGAGATCCCGCAAGTTTTAACCCGGTCGAGCGGCTTTGTTATACAGGCACGCGGGGAATGGGAGCACTGGAATATCTCCCGTCAACCGGACCTTCAAAAGAAGGATCGGGCAAGGTTGATATCGATTCACTCGTTGAACTCGCCGGTGAAATTCTCACGTCAAGACAGCTGTTACACGGATCTTTAGAACCTCGTGCGCGCGAAAATTCGATTCAGGATATTCTCCGCGTCGGAACATCTGCCGGCGGAGCAAGAGCAAAAGCGATCATCGCCTGGAACCCCGAAACTCAGGAAGTGCGTTCGGGACAGATCAGTGCGGGATCCGGTTTTTCATACTGGCTGTTAAAATTCGACGGAGTTTCGGGCAATAAAGATAAAGAACTCGAAGACCCGGCGGGTTACGGGTTGATCGAATTTGCATACTACAAAATGGCAATATCTGCCGGAATAAAAATGAGCGAATGCCGGCTGCTAAGCGAAAATGGCCGGAATCATTTTATGACAAGGCGCTTTGACCGAACTGACGAAGGTGAAAAACTTCATATGCTAACCTTCTCAGGAATGGCACATCTGGACTTTAACCAAGCGGGAGCGCATTCGTATGAACAGGCTTTGAGGACGATCCGGATCCTCGGAATGCCAATGGAAAGTATCGAAGAACAATTTAGACGGATGACATTTAACATCATCGCGCGAAATCAAGACGATCATGTAAAAAATATTGCATTCTTGATGAATAAAGCAGGAATCTGGTCGCTTTCACCGGCTTATGATATGACCTTTAGCCATAATCCAAACGGCGCCTGGACGAGCAAACATCAGATGACCCTAAATGGAAAACGCGATAATTTTGAACTGGAAGACTTCAAAGCCTGCGCAAAAATCGTTTCAATGAAACGCGGACGCGCAGAAGAGATACTCGGAGAAGTAAATGAAGCGGTTTCAAACTGGACGGAGTTTGCTAAAGAAGCCGGCGTTTCTAACGAGATCACAGAAAATATCGGCGGAGCTCATCGAACGGAGATCTTATAGTTTGACCTGCTCCGCAGAACTTAACCGTGGAATTGATCGTACAAAACCCCACTGATCAAGCAATTTATCTACGAACTATAATGAAGCGTACTCAAAACTTTCACCCAATACTGATAATTCTGATTTTCTCTGCGTTTTTATTCACCGGCTGCAAAAGCCAGCGTGTGATGCCGGAAGGAGTAAACTACAATTCGCTCGATGTGAAAGACGCAAAGGTTATCCAAACTTTTAAGAGCGCAAAGGAAAACGGAAAAAATGTCGTTGTTATTTTTGACGCCGTCTGGTGCGGGGTTTGCTGCAAGTTTAATCAGCAAACAATGAAAGATCCGGAAGTTCTGAAAACTCTTGCGGATTTTGAAGTAATAAATGTCGACGCAGAGAAGTTTCCCGAGGTAGCGAAGAAGTTAGGACGCCGGGCGGGAAAGACGCGTATCAGATCCGTTCCGACCGTAATGATCTTTTCATCCGATGGAATTCAGGCAGATGAGTTTATTGGATTTTATGATGGAAAACGTTTTAATGAGGTATTGAAACGCAGTTTGTGATCTGATCCAGATAAAAACGGAGCGATCTAAAGAACTAAATCTTAAGCAGAAAGCCAAATAAACTATGAAATACTTAATGTCCACCGCGATTGCCCTTTTGATACTGATCAACACAACTTCTGCCGCTGACGACGTATTCAGCAAAGTTACTCACCACAATGCAGGTAATGACGGCGTAAAAATTCACTATGTATCACTCGATTAAAGACCTATGCTGATGATCTACGGTATGAAAGATTCGGCGCTTCCACCCGGAATGCCAAACACGTGGGATTATGCAGATAACGACGTGACGATATACACGGTCGCAAACGCCGGACATTTTGTCCAGCAGGCAGCTTCTGAAAAGGTAACTGCGATCATAAAGATGTGGTTGGGAACTCGTTAGTTTGGCTTGTTTTAGTTCCGAACATGAGGACTACTCGGAATTCAGGCGCGAAAATAATATAGGCCTGAATTTATCAAGCAGGGAAAATTCCCGCCCAAAGACTTTATAATGATCTTCGCCCGAAGGATCGATTTAACTCAGCAAACGTGATACTGAATGACCCGTTTTCCACCGTGTGATCCTGTGCTAAGGCAAATAAATCCAATTCAAAGCGTCGATTGGTTTGCGATAAGAAACCGGAATAGTTATTAAAGGAGAAACAGAAAGTATGAGTCGACCGCTATTAGCATTGGGTGCAAAGGGAAATTACGTATTTGAGCTGCAGAATCTATTGAATAAGTGGCTGATTGAAAGGGAAGGAGCAGATGCTTTAACTATCGATACCGATAAGGATTTTGGCAACATTACAAAAGAAACCGTAAAGGATTTCCAGTATACGAAGTATCTTTATAGCGATGGAATCGTCGGAAAAATGACTTGGGCGGCACTGCTTGAAACCGAAAGATTCAACTATTTTGATATTCCGACTCTCATAAGAGCTCCGGATCCTTATCGCTGCTGGGCAGCTTCGGGGGCGATGTTGCTTAAAAGAGGTTCGCCGCTTCCAAGAACACCGGGTGTGGATTTTGAAACTCAGCCAAGCGGTGTAGTAGGCGGAATCGAGAATTCGCATGCAAATATGCAGAAATTTGCCGACTATCACGATATGTCGATGGTCAAGGCGGAGCACTACAGCTGTCTTCAGCTCGTAACTGATATCTACAGGTATGGTCGATTGATGCTAAACATAAAGGGCGTAAATACCGACATGAAGGCTTCAAAGCCGGAAGACAGTCATCTCGTAGTGATGATCGGCGCGCGTGGCGACGGTGAGCCGCACGGAACAACAATTACGATCTACAACCCTTCAAACAGCGGCTCAAAAAGTTCGAACAGCTATCATTATCTTAAGAGTAAGTATCCTAAACTTACGTATCAGGTATTCAATACGCTTCATAATCGTTCGAATCCGATCTAAATTGAACGCCTTTCGGGGATCTTCAAGGTCATTGCCGGTCTTGAAGATCTTCCCGGGTTGGCAGTGCGAAATTCAAGGCCGCCCGCTGATATCAGGCTTTTTTGTTTTATTGGTAAACCCGAAAAGAATTAGTTAAATACATATGTTCGAGTTCACCGCTTGTCTCGATTCCGCCCGCCTTCATCAAATAGAGAGTGATCATATCGCCGTCTTTTAGTTCTTTCCGAAAGTCATCTGCGGCAGTGGTTTGAACGGTGATCCAATAATCCTTTCCGCACTCTCTAAAAAGAAATTCTTTTTCAATCACGCTTAAAATATCTATAGCACGTTTTGAATCCCCGACTTCCATCGCGGCGACCCAATACTTGTAGTGGCTCAGCTTTTTGACCGAGAGATCTCGTGATTTACCCGTAAATTCGAGCCTGACGGCTGAATAATAAGGTTCGTCGCCTAACAATAAACTGACGGTGTCCGTTATCCGAACTTTTTCTCTGGCATCGATCTTATTTAATTCTGCAAATGTCCGTGGTGCGTAGAGATGATAGGGAAAGCCTTGAGAATAAGACGTTTGAACAATAAAGAAGAGTAGGAAGATAGAAAAGCAGATCGATTTTTTCATTTGTTTTTAAAGGGCGACCGGTTCAATCGGTCGTCTTTTTGCGCTTAGTATTTTTGAAATTCATTCGTTAGGAATACAAATTCCCATTTGTCTCCCGGTCTGACGCCGCCAACCGCCATGGTATAGATCGTTAAAAGATCTCCGGCCTTCAATTCCTTTGGAAAAAATTCCGCCAGCTGATTTTGAACGGGTATCCAATATTCCCCTTCACAATCTTTAAAAAGATACTCGTTATCCAGACGCTTTAGAACATCGGCGTTGATATTTAAGGATTCCTGCCAGATCTTAAACAACGTAAGTTTTTCGTCTGAGATCTTTCGCGATTTGCCGGTATATTCAACCCGAATTGCTGAATAAAATGGCTTTGCGCTTATCATCATATGCTTGCCGTCGGCGGTATTCAGGTCTTTTACACCCGAGTGTATTTCATTAAATTCGGTTATCGTTCGCGGGTCGTATAAATGATTCGGAAAATTCTGCGCTGCGGCGGCGGCCACGGAGGAAATAAAAACCGTGAAAACTATCAAAGTATTGAGCAATGTTAATTGGATACGATTCACTCAGGTCACCTCCAAAAGAGTGCCGAAAAATAGGTATGGGAAATTCGACGCTATAACAATAGCATTCATTTTGCCCGATTAATACTAAGTATTCCGGTAGATAAGAAACGGTTAAAATCCTTGGTCCGGATTAAAAACGGAAGTTGTTTTTGGATCTCAACGAGCTTCCTGCAATATTGTGAACGCCCGGTCTTAAACAGTCATTAATTGGGGCCCATTAATTCGATTGCAATTCTAACTCGCGGGTCTTAAAATTTGTCACATTTAAGGCACCATTAGCGCATTTCCTTATAAATGCGCGAAGGATTTTTGATTTACATATAAATGCTATTTGCGGGAGACGCGTGCGCGCGTAAACTACTATGTTTTTTTTATCTCCGGGTGAAAGTGGTCCACGAGTTGTGCTGGTTCAATCATTACTGCGCTTGAAGGGAATTAACGTTCGGATCACCGGGCATTGGGATAGTGCTTGCATGAAGTCAGTGGGCGAATATCGAACTGAGCTCAATTTGCCTGCATACGGATCGGTTACACCGAATGTTTTCTTTAATCTCATCCAAGGCTGCAAACTCAAAGTGATCGATGCGGTCGACGCATCTGCAGGTTCCGCTGCGGTCGGCTCCAAACGTGAACTCGAGCAAGCGGGAATAAAACCATTGATGAACCCCCGCGTTCCCGGTCACGGAGTCGCGAAAGCCGTGGATGGGATCGTCGAACGATCAAAGAACCATCAGATCGGATTACTGAGATTATACGGGCATGGAAACGGCGGTCATTGGATCTCGATCGCGCTTGGCGATCCCTATCACCTGAGGCATTCACGGAGTCAAAAAGATCAGGAAGAATATCAGAGGCTGAAGGCGGATTGGCAAAGCTATCTCGATTATTCCCACTATGAAAGGCACCGGCCTACGCTTTCGAGGATCACGCCGTTTTTTGCGAATTTTGGTAGTGTCGAAATACATTCGTGCACGGTTGGCAGCAAAAACCAGGCGCTGATCCGGAAAATGGCTGAAACATGGGGAGTTCCGGTAACAGCCGGAATGGGCATTCAATCCGGCGGGCAGTATTTTCAGAACCGATGGGGCGAATGGGTTCCTGAAATGTTTGTCATGGAAGGCGAGGTCTTCACCGCCTACCCCCGAAGCGGAAGCCTAAAAAGCTGGGCCGCGACCATTGAAGCATCCGTTCCGAATTGGGTCTATAACCTAAAACAGTTTACAAAGAAGGTGACCGGGAGATAGCGAAATATCGATATGCAGCTATTTGTGCACGGCTCCAACTTCCCGGCGAAAACCTGTTTTAAAAAACTGCTTAAGTTGTCTTAGGAACGAGTAATTTTACTGCCGGCCTATCAAGTCGCCAACTGCGACCGACAAAAAAGCACAGGGTGAAACCGTGTCTAAATTACAAATAAAGATCCGCCGCCAATGGTGACGAACTATCCGCAAATGTTCGCTCATCCATCTTTTCGGGAACACTAATTACTCACCTTCAGCGAGCGACTGAATTTTCGCTAAATACATAGGGTTTCGGCGAAACGCCTGCACCCTATGCTTGTATCTTGATAATCAACCCCTTTTGCAATTATCTTGGACGCTAGATAATTGCTCGGAAAAGATGAGTCTGTCCCTATGCTTAGACTTCGAATCTGAAATATAGATGAGACCTCTTTTCCGGTTTTAA
>JBGTEI010000520.1:0-2228 GCA_041747875.1 Pyrinomonadaceae bacterium
GATTCGTTTTTCCATAAGCACCGACGCCGACACTAAATTTGTCGCCGCCTTTTATGATCGTGTCGCCCGTGTAGTCATACCCAATGGCGATCATCACTTTTTCAGCCTCTTCTCCGCTAAAAACGTCCAAAAAACAATACGGCGTTCCGACCCAGCCTTCATCGTCAAACTTATCATAGAAATACAGCAGTCCATTTTCGCCGATTACCGGTTTGCCGTTCCCTGTACGGGCAAGCGGTCCATCAAACCATGTTTCAATACCGATCTTTGTATCCGCACTAACAACGGCAGGTGGTTTTGGAGCCGCTTTTCTCTCTGCCAAATTTTTTGCCTGTATTTCTCGAATGCGCTCGATCTCTTTTTGTCGTTCCAGTTCCGCTTTTTCAGCACGAAATTCCCAGGCGGGTTTCAAACTATCAACAGACCATACGCCTCGTTTTTCAGATCTGGCGAGGGTTTCTGTATCTCTGTAAACCTTTTCAAAACCCGTTAAACTTGTCGTGCCTCTGTCCGCGGCCGCATACCAAGCAGCGCCATCGCGAATCATTTGCTGGCTCAGATCAACGCCATCGATAAATACGCGTCCGACCAGTTTTTCGGACGCTAAGCCTTTTGCGTCGAACGAAACGACCTGATTCAGTGCGAGTTTTTTCAAATGATCCTGAACCGTAGAATGGAGTTGTTGGTCCGGCTCGGGCACTTCGATATTTTGGAGTTCCATCGTTATCTTTACGCCGGGCTGAGGTTCTATCGTGACGGTTTTCCCATCAATGATCTGTGTTACGGTTCCATTGAATCTTCCCTGAGCAAAAGAAGGAACTACAACGATCAGCAATACTGCTATCGAAATCCATAATCTTGAAGTATTCATTTTATTTCTAGCCTATTATCTTGAGTCGAGGTCGTATTCGCGCAGGCGCCTGTAAAGTGTAGAAGACGAGATTCCCAGAAGTTCAGCGGTCTTGCCGCGATGCCACCCGGTTTTATCGAGCGCGCCGATGATTTGTTCTTTTTCAACGTCCTTCAAATTTGCCGGAGTTGAATTTTGAAAATTCGACGTCGAATTATTCTGTGTTTGGTTGTAACTGACGTTGATCTTTGGTTCGTTCGTATTGAATACGACTTCCGGCGGAAGTTCCTTGTTTGTAATCTTACCGTGATCTGAAAGCAATACTGCGCGTTCGAGACAGTTTCTAAGTTGTCTTACATTTCCGCTCCAGCTATATGCCGTGAGCGAATCAAGTGCCTGACGTGAGATCTCAGGAGGGTTAGGTCCGGCGATCTTTTGAAGCAAATGCCGCGCGAGCGGTTCGATATCTTCACGTCGTTCACGGAGCGGCGGAATATGGATCTCAAAACTATTAACACGATAAAGCAGATCAGAGCGGAATACTCCTTCAGCCACAGAATGTCGTGGATTTCGGTTTGTCGCTGCGACGAGCCGTACATCTACTTCAACCTTCTTAACCCCGCCCACTCTGAAGAATGTCCGCGTTTCTAAAGCCCGAAGAAGTTTTGATTGGAGTTGTGATGGCATTTCCATCATTTCATCAAGGAAAAGCGTGCCGCTGTCGGCGATCTCAAAGAGTCCGAGTTTACGGGCCCTTGCGCCGGAAAATGCACCGGCTTCATGGCCAAAAAGCTCGCTTTCGAGAAGTGTGTCCTGAAGCGCAGCGCAGTTCAGATCGATAAAAGTTTCTTCTGATCGCGGACTCAGCCTGTGGATCGCCTGCGCGATCAATTCCTTTCCGGTACCGGATTCTCCTGTTATCAAAACCGATGTATCCGAAGGCGCTACTCTTTGAACAAGCCGCAGGATTTCCTTCATCTGCGGTGATTCCGCAATTATCTCCGGCATTTTCTCGTTTCCGCGATTGATCTGTGCCTTTAATCTTTGGTTGTCAATTTTAAGGCGCTGCTTTTCCGCAGCCTGATTTACCAACGCAGCGAGCTCGGTTATTCGATATGGCTTTGTCAGATAATCGTATGCGCCGAGTTTCATAGCTTCGATCGCACTTTCAACAGTCGCTTGACCGGTAAGCATTATCACTTCGGGCGGATTCTCACGTTGGTCGCAAAGGCGTCTAAGTAGTTCGATCCCGTCCAACCGCGGCATGTTTATATCGCAAAGTATGACGTCAAAATTTTGCTGTTCTAACAATTCCCAGGCGATTTCGCCATCCGCAGCTGTTTCTACATCATGTCCCTGCCGCCCCTTTTCTTTCTGG
>JBGTEI010000521.1:0-3334 GCA_041747875.1 Pyrinomonadaceae bacterium
GATACTCGACGAGCCGCCGTTGATCGTCAGGATCCTTGGGTCATTTTGGTTCATAGATAGTCTCTTTCGTCAGTTTGCAAACCGAATGCAGCGAGCTGTACGACCGTAGAATCCCGATCGGTGTGTACAATTCCCTGAATACCAAGACCGCGGGCGATCTCGACAAACATCGCTGTATTTTCAAGATAGAGGATCTGTTCAGGATCAGTCTGAGCGATATCGAGCGCGAGTCTAAAGATCTGCGCGTCGGGTTTGCGCATCCCGACGAAGCACGAAGAAATAAAGGCATCGATAAATTCGTTTAGCTTAAATTTTTGGATCCGGTATGCGTTGAGTTCGCGCGCTTCATTGCTGACGACGATGATCTTCACTCCGTATTTTGTTTTGAGGCCGCGGATCAACCCAATCATTTCGGGATATGATTTCGATTGAGCGAATATAAGATCCCGAAACTCTTCTGCGGTGAATTTTCGCTTTTTGTAGAAGACGGTCAATTTCAAATGTTCTTCCAGCGTTAATTTTCCTTCTTCATAAATGGGAAAGGTCATTTTGTGGCGGATCTCCATTTCAGAATGATCCAGATCGAATTTCTCCGCCGCCCGCTGCCGCGCGTGATGATCCCACCCATTGGTAAGCAAAACACCGCCAATATCTAAAAATAGTGTTTTGATCGGTTTGTTCATTATTCGTCGACTCTTTGGCTATGGAAACTAATCAGTTTAATTTTTTTGCAATGCTAAAAGGTGCTATTTTGGAGTTTAAGTAATTCGTAATTAACAAGTTAGGGGTCTCCCGCAAAGGCGCAAAGGACGCAAAGAAAACCAAGAAAGCGATTAGGAAACTTAAATTGCAAAGCAATCGTATTTCTGCAACTCTTCACTGCTCACTGCTCACTGCTCACTGCTCACTTCTCACTTCTCACTTCTCACTTCTCCCAGCGCCTCATCGACAATAGACTGCGCCTCTTCCTGAATCCGGCGCAGATGCTCTGATCCAAGAAAGCTTTCTGCGTAGATCTTGTAAATATCCTCAGTTCCTGACGGACGCGCAGCAAACCAGCCATTTTCCGTGACCACCTTTAGTCCGCCGATCGGAGCTTGATTGCCCGGTGCATTGGTCAGCACGGCTTGTATATTTTCGCCTGCCAGCTGCTCGATCTTGATCTGATCGGGCGAGAGTTTTCCGAGTATTGCTTTTTGTGAGGGAGTAGCCCGCGCTTCGATCCTTTCATAAACAGGCTCGCCAAATTCCTTCGTCAGTTCCAGATATGTTTCGCCCGGGTCACGTCCCGATCGGGCAGTTATTTCGGCTGCAAGCAATGCCGGAATGATCCCGTCTTTGTCTGTCGTCCAAACGCTTCCTTCCATCCGGGCAAATGATGCGCCCGCGCTTTCTTCGCCGCCAAAGGCAAGCGAGCCGTCAAGTAAACCGTCAACAAACCATTTGAACCCGACGGGAACTTCATATAATTTTCGGTTGAGTTTGTCGGCGATGCGGTCGATCATACGGCTGCTGACCAGAGTTTTACCGACTGCAGCGGTTTTCGTCCATCCGGCGCGATTCTGGAATAGATAAAAAATTGCCGCCGAAAGAAAGTGATTTGGCGGAAGTAATCCGGCGTTTCGGGTGACGATCCCGTGGCGGTCGTGGTCGGTATCACAGGCGAAGGCCAGATCGAATTGGTCTTTAAGATCTACTAATCCCCGCATTGCATAAGGCGATGACGGATCCATCCGGATCTGACCGTCCCAATCGACCGTCATAAAACTGAAGGTCGGGTCAACTGTCTTGTTAACTACCGTCAGATCTATACCGTAACGTTCGGCGATAGGTTCCCAATAATTAACACCGGCACCACCGAGGGGATCTACTCCGAGTTTGAGCTTTGATTCCCGAATCGCGTCCATATCCACGACGGTTGCTAATTCATCTACGTAGTTATTTAAATAATCGTAGCGGTGTGTGGTTGATGCGCGCAGTGCTCGATCTAAGGAAACTCGCTTGATTCCGTTAAGTTTGTTTTCCAGGATCTCGTTTGCTTTTGCTTCGATCCAGCCGGTAATTATGCCGTCAGCCGGACCGCCGTGCGGAGGGTTATATTTAAATCCTCCATCGTCCGGGGGGTTATGCGACGGCGTTATGACGATCCCATCGGCGAAACCCATTTTGCGTTCTCGATTGTATTTTAGGATCGCGAGTGAAACGGCCGGCGTCGGGGTATATTGATCTCCGTCGGCGAGCATCACTTCCACTCCGTTTGCGGCTAAAACTTCGAGCGCGCTGGAAAGTGCGGGTTCCGAGAGAGCATGTGTATCGATCCCCAGAAACAAAGGTCCATCTATTTTATTTTGTATCCGGTAATGGCAAATTGCCTGGCTGATCGCAAGAATATGCCATTCATTAAACGATCTATCAAAAGACGAACCGCGATGTCCGGACGTTCCGAATACTACGCGCTGCCCTAGAACCAAAGGGTCAGGAATTTCAGAATAATAGGCGGTAACCAGCTTCGGAATATTGACGAGTATGTCGGCTTGAACCGGTTTTCCGGCGAGCGGGCTGATCTTCATCTGTTTTTCGGTATTTGTCGCCATATTCATCGGAAAAAACGTCAGTTGCCCGCAAGAGATTCCCGATACCGCCAATGCGGATGGGATCAAGTGTCGGTAAACTGCGTATCTTTTGAATTGAGTTTGAGGATTAAATGAACGTCTGTCTGTGTGCTGCCGCGCATTGGAGGAATGGTTTGTCGAAGCAAGATATCTTTGTCGGGATCGATCGGATGACGGCGGCTTTAAACGAGGCATTTGGTCTGAGTCAATTTGGAGATCAAACCCGGGATTTGTGATCAAAAGTAAATGCTTTTACAACTATCGAAATTACTTCGACCGGTAAAAAACAAATATATAGGATTTGCAGTACCATTGGGACTTAGGAAACGTGATCTGATAATTGTGGCAGCGCGTAACGGAGTGGAAGACCTAAATGAAAATATTGATCGCCTATGACGGATCGGGAACATCCCGTACTTTGTTAAAAGACCTGCGATCGGCTGGGTTACCAGAAATCGCCGAAGTTTTTTTGATCTCGATCTCAGAAGTATGGCTATCGCCGCAAAATGAAAAGGCGAATAGTGATTCATTTCAAGATAAAGACATTAGCGAGTATTTTGAGCAGCATTCCCGGCAAATGGAGAGAGATCTCACGGAAACGGAAGGAATTCTTTTTGAAGCTAAGACGGAATTACAGAAGTATTTTCCAGGTTGGATCATCGATATTGAAGCTCTAATTGGTTCGCCGTCGCGGGAAATTTTATCAAAAGCATCCGTATTCG
>JBGTEI010000522.1:0-5454 GCA_041747875.1 Pyrinomonadaceae bacterium
TACCGGCCCAAACCGGAAGTAAAACTGCTCCCGTTTTTGTCGACGGGGAAGCGCAGATCGTTCCGGCATTTGACGATTCTTCAAAATGGCTGAGACAGGATTTTTGGATCGAAACTGAATTTGATTCAGACGGTGACGGAAGAAAGGACCGCATGCACGTCGATGTTACGCGTCAGCAGCAAACTGAATCTGAAGGGCTTAGACTCCCGGTCATTTATGAATCGAGCCCTTATTATTCGGGAACTGCGGCGTTTGTAAAAGGGTTGTTTTGGGATATCAGACACGAACTCGGAGCAGATGCGCCGCCGCGGGTTAATCCAGAAGTTACACTCAAGGCTTCCCGTCCGACAATCTCTAATTCTCATGTCAACACTTGGGTTCCCCGCGGATTTATCGTCGTCCATTCATCTTCACCCGGAACGGGGCTTTCGGACGGTGCACCAACTGTCGGCGGCGACAACGAATCGCTTGCACCGAAGGCCGTTATCGAATGGCTGGCGGGAAAAGACAATGGATATACATCTCGAACCGGAGATGAAAAAGCAAAGGCGTATTGGTCTTCAGGAAAGGTTGGAATGACGGGAACGTCTTACAACGGAACGATTCCTGTCGCGGCAGCGACCACCGGTGTTAAAGGTCTCGAGGCAATAATTCCCATTGCGCCGAATACTTCTTACTATCACTATTATCGCTCAAATGGACTCGTTAGAAATCCCGGCGGATATCCGGGAGAAGACGTAGACGTTTTATACGATTTTATACACAGCGGCGATGAAACAAAACGGGCGCGCAACAACAAGGTAGTCCGGGATACCGAGATGGCAAATGGGATGGACAGGAAAACGGGCGACTACAATGAGTTTTGGGCGGGGCGTGATTATCTAAACGATATGAAACCGTTTAAAGCGGCGCTTTTGATGTCGCACGGATTTAATGACTGGAATGTTATGCCCGAACACAGCTATCGAATTTACAAAGCAGCTGAGAAAATGGGACTTCCGACGCAGATCTATTATCACCAAAGCGGTCACGGCGGACCTCCGCCGCTCAAATTGATGAACCGCTGGTTTACGCGGTATCTTTTTGGGATCCAAAATGGTGTCGAAAGAGATCCAAAAGCGTGGATCGTACGTGAAAATGATGATCCTAAAAATCCCACGCCTTACGCCGAATACCCGAATCCGGATGCGAAAGACGTAACGATGTACCTTTCAAAAGGCGGCTCGAGCGCGGGAAGCTTATTAGTTAAAAAAGCCGGAAAGCAGGGCACTGAAAAATTGACCGATGATTTTGCGATCAAAGGTTCTGAATTAGCCCAGGCGAAGGAATCGAATAATCGATTGCTTTATGTTACGCCAAAGTTTACAAAACCAGTTCACTTATCAGGATTGGCAAGGATAAAAGTGAAACTTGCGAGCAGTAAACCTGCGGCGAATTTGTCAGTTTGGCTGGTTTCGCTCCCGTGGAATACAGAAAAGGGCGCAAAAATTACGGATAATATTATCAGCCGGGGTTGGGCGGATCCGCAGAATTATCGTTCACTAACGGAAAGTGAAGCGCTAAAGCCCGGTAAGTTTTACGAAATGACATTCGAACTTCAGCCGGACGATCAGGTGATTCCCGCCGGTCAGCAGATCGGATTGATGATCTTTTCAAGCGACAATGAGTTTACGATCCATCCCGATCCGGGAACGGTACTGACGATCGATTTGGATGGGACCAGTATTACTCTGCCGGTTGTCGGCGGGAGTTCGTCGTTGCGCTAGTTTTCCGATCAGCAAGGATTTCTAAATCGTTTTCCGGAGATCAATATTCGATCGTCTGACGGATGGCTTCGACGGAGCAGTGTGCCCGTTCAGCTACCGCGGCGGAAGTACTTCCGATGATAAACCGTTCAAGTGTACTTGAATAAGAATGTGCGCCGACAAAGATCGAATCAGCCTGCCAAATAGCCGCCTGTTCTACCAGGACTTCTTTTGGGTTTCCTTCGCTTATCTGAATTTTGGCTTTCATGCCCGAGTCTTCTAGTTTTTCCAGAGGTTCCCGTGCAATTTTTGTTATCCAGTCAGTCTCTGACTTAAAATCTTCGTCTACCCAATCTTTGATCGGGGGTATAAATCTTCCGATCGCACTTGGTACCCGCGAGTGAACCGCGGAAAGCAGACAGACTTCGGTATTACTGCTCCAGTTTCGCGCAAGAACTTCCTTGATCGCGATCTTTGACCCGATCGAACCGTCAAATCCGATCATGATCCTCAAGGGTATCGGATCGACCTCGATCTTTCCGCGCGATACTCTTACAGAGCACTTAGCTTCCGTTAATACCTTTTGCGAAATACTGCCCAGCAGAAAGCGGCCGATCGCGTTTCTTCCCTGCGATCCGACGACAATCAGATCGGGCTGGAATTCATCGGCTGATCCGAGAATTTCCCATCCCGGCGAGCCGTTCTTAGCTTCTGCTCTAACCTCCCATTTTTGAAATTTGGCCAGAATTCTATTTTTTGCATGACGGCTAAATGTTTCGGATTCGTGAACCGAACTTTCAGCGACCTTGAGACGCTTTTCCGATAACTGATTTATATAATCGGGAAAATCGTCTCTATTAAACCCGTTGCCGTTTGCGGAAGATTGCGGTGGCATCCAAACTTCAGCCACTGATATAACAAGTGCTTCAACATTATCTTCCGGTAACCCCGCTCTCTGCAGGTCATCAACTGCTTTGTCTGCTGAGGTAGAACCATCGTATCCGATCAACAATTTCATAGCTTTCTCTCCAAATTCTCAAATTCTAACCGCGAGGCGGTATGAGATCGTAAGGTAATGATCTCTTAATTTTAATCATCACTTACGCAATGCTTATGCCAACGCAGAATTGCAATGCGTTACGATCCGTGTTTCTTGAAAATGTGTATTATCGCCTATTCGACTATGAAAAATTTCGCGATTTTTCAAATCCGGAAAATTTCAAAAAATGTTTTTGGTGATACTATTTAGTATTCACTTAGAATTAATAGGAATCGGGTTGACGGGACCATTAAGGGATATTTATTAGGCATGAGCGAAACTTCGAATAGATCAATAGCCAGGGTCTTAATTGTAGATGATGATAAACAGATTGCCAGAACTCTGGATATGGCTCTCACTTCGTGGCAGTACGAGACCCTTAAAGCCGCAAATTTGGCCGAAGCTGCAAAACTTTTTGCGCAGGAGGAGCCGCATATCGTTTTGCTTGATATCGATCTCCCGGATGGATCGGGACTGGATTTTCTTAAAGAGATAAAAAAGGAACATTCCGAAACGATCGTTATTATGGTGACCGGAAATGTAGATGTTAAGAATACGATCGCCTCACTGCGCGGCGGGGCTCACGACTTTATCGGCAAACCGATCCACCTTGAAGAACTCCGTGTGACGCTTCGAAATTCAGTTGAAGTGCGCCAGCTCAGGCGTGAGGTAAAGCAAATGCGACGGCGCCGGGCCGAGCAGTTTGAGTTTGATCAAATAATCGGTGAATCCGCGCCGATAAAAAAGGCGATCCTGACTGCACAAAAGGTGGCGAGATCAGATGTATCATCGGTCCTTCTTCAAGGCGAGACGGGGACCGGAAAGGATCTTTTTGCCAGAGCGATCCATTTCGCCTCGGACAACCGCGACGCTCCATATCTGGCGATAAATTGCGCGGCCTTGCCGGCAACGTTGATCGAATCCGAACTATTTGGTTATGAAAAAGGTGCGTTTACTGATGCCAAAGATCGAAAAGAGGGTCTTTTTGAGCAGGCTGATGGAGGGACGCTTTTTCTTGATGAGATCGGTGAGGTGGAGATCTCCTTGCAGGCAAAGCTCTTGAGGGTACTCGAAGAAGGCAAATTTCGCCGGATCGGCGGGATAAAAGAAATTCCGATCGATGTCCGCGTGATCGCTGCTTCAAACCGCGATCTGAAGCAGGAAAGCAACCAGGGGAATTTCAGACTTGATCTTTACTATCGGTTGGCGATCATCCAAATTGATATTCCTCCGCTTCGTGAAAGAGGTGAAGACGTTTTACTTCTCGCTAAGCATTACATCGACAAAACAAATCATAAAAGACCCGGAAAGAATAAGTTAAAAGGACTGGCAAAAGCGACCGAAAAGATATTCAGAGGGTATGAATGGGAAGGAAATGTCAGAGAACTGAGAAATGTGATCGAGAGGGCTTCGATCCTTGAGGACGGGAATTTGATCACCACTGAATACTTGCCGAAAGATTTGATCGGCGGGATTTCAGACCAGGTAGAAGCGGCCGATTTTGGACTTCCGCCTGAAGGAATTCCGCTTGCCGATGTTGAACTTCAACTTGTAAAACAGGCGATCGCGCGGACAAATGGAAATCTAACTCAAGCCGCGAAATTGCTCGATATATCACGCGATCAATTACGATATCGCTTAAAGAAGGATAACCAATAAAAGCGCGTGACCTCGAATAACCGGTAATTTAGGATATGTGAGAATTTGCAGGAATGAATCCATTAAAAGGTAAAATAGAGAAAAGCAATAGTATTGATTCAGAAGACTTAGAAAGCGCTTTAAAAGAACTTTCCGACATAAGGCATGCGCTTTCCGAGTCAACTATCGTTGCATTTACCGATCAAACCGGGAAGATCAGTTACGTCAATGATAAATTCTGTCAGATCTCTAAATACGATCGTACGGAACTGATCGGTCAGGATCATCGCATAATCAATTCGGGATACCATCCAAAAGAATTTTTCCACGAGCTTTGGACGACTATTGCGAGCGGGAAGATCTGGCGAGGTGAGATCCGCAATCGAGCCAAAGATGGTTCCATTTATTGGGTGGCAACGACGATCGTTCCATTTCTTGACCAGGCTAACAAACCATATCAGTATGTCGCGATCCGCCACGACATTACCCAACGAAAACTTCATGAAACGGCTTTGGAAAATAAGGAAATTCTTCTTCGCGAACAAAAGGAGCTTTTGGAGCAAACACATGAAGCTATCTATAGTTGGCAGATTAGTGACGGAATTGTCTACTGGAATAAGAGTGCTGAAAGACTTTACGGATATTCCCAAAAAGAGGTGTTGGGGAATGAGGTTTATGACGTCCTAAAAACGGAATTTGAGAGTTCATTTGAGGAGTATCTGCAAAAACTAAGAAGTGATGGATATTGGGAAGGGGAAATAATACAGACGACAAAAGACGGCCGAAAAATAATTGTCGAAAGTCGTCAGGCGATAAGTAAGTCAAAAGATGGTGAGCTTGTCGTGCTTGAAACAAGCCGTGATATTACGGACCGCAAAATTTCTCACGAACGGATCCGCCAGCAGGCTTCACTGCTTGAAAAAACCAGGGATGCAATTCTTGTATGTGACTTAAATCATAAATTGATCTTTTGGAACAAGGGAGCAGAAAGACTCTACGGGTGGAATTCCGAAGAAGTCCTCGGAGAAGAAG
>JBGTEI010000523.1:0-9374 GCA_041747875.1 Pyrinomonadaceae bacterium
GCCGCCCGAATCGCTAATTTTAGCAGGCGACAGCAAGACAATAACGATCAATAAAGGGTTTGCCGATTTCGTTGTAACGCGTACCGTATCGACAGACGGCATCATCCACGTCCGAAAAATTCTCGATGGGGCCGAAAGCAAGGTCAGCGCAACTAGGGAAGACGCAATGTTGAACGTCGAAATTGTGAGTCCGCGCGGCAACTCGGTTAAGGAATCATATTCTTTCGCAGACGGCGGCAAAAAGCTGATCGTCCTGCTTCGGTTTGAAGATAAGGATTCGACCGAACTTCTTACGCTTCGGCGAGTTTACAATCGGGCAACGCTGGATCTCTTTGACGTTGGATCACGAGCCGGAAATTAAAAGCTAGAAAGGAAGGTAATAATTATGGTCGATCCAAATGTAGTTGAATTTTTATGGGCGGGGATCACCGAAATTCTAACCGCAATTGCTTCGTGTTTTTAATAAAAGTATTAGGCTCGCTATATCGCTGAAAGCGATAAATTTAATAACGTGGGGTAAAGCAAAGCGGCACCCCTCGTTTTCCAGGTCAAAAGACCCGACGCTGAAGGCGTCGAACAATAAATGATTTATGTTCGACGCCTTCAGCGTCGGGTAGATTTTATCAACTATCGTAGGGTTTCACACTACGCTATATTGTTTATCGCTTTCAGCGAATTAAAGGACCTTTCAGATAGCCGCTGTTTTATTCTTCGCAGTTTGACCGCCATTAAAACTCAAATTCGATCTCGAGTTCTACCCGTCGGTTTCCTCCGGAAGAACTCCCTCGTCCGAATCCAAACCCGCCGGCCGTACTTAGCGATTGGCCAAATAATGACGAACTCAAATTCCCAACCGGTGAACTGAGATTGGTTCGATTAAAAAGGTTACGTACTTGAACGGTGAATTCGATCTGAAAACGGGGATCTTCATCATTTCCACCTCCACCGCCTCGTCCGCCGCCGCCGCCAAACGGACCACCAAATCTGCCGCCGCGTCCGCGTCCTCCGCCGCCGGATGAATCGCCGCCGCTTTCTCTCTTACCAAATCCAAACGCTTTGCTCATACGCAAATTCACGATAAAGAACTCAGGTCCCGTTCCATAGTTCCTCGGGATCACCTGATCAAAATTCGAAACACCTGACGAATCGCAAACGTCGCCGGTTAAAGATAATTCTCCGCAGCGCGCAAATAACTGCGCAAATGTCGGACGTTCATTAAAGAGCGTGTCACCATTGGAATCTACACCGTTTGTAATGTTAAACGGCGAACCGGAGCGGAAAATAATAAACGGTCTGAATTTAAAACCAAGCGGCGCGTCATAGCTTCCGCCAACCACAAAGCGATGCCGCGAATCGAGAGACGAACGTCCGTATTCACCCGTCAGATCATATTGATCGACCGGAAAACTTCCGGCACCATCCGTATCGCTCTTTGCTTTGTTGAGCGAATAATTTCCAAAGATCGAAAATGCACTAAACCGCGTTCGCATGTTTAAGATGAGTTGGTTTTGCGTCAGTTTTCCGGTTGATTCATATTGAAAAATATTCCCCTGATCAGGATCCGGCCTGACACCGTTAATTGGAGCATTGATATTTCTCGAGCGGAATAATCGTCTAATATTCGCATTAAGATAAGTCGCTGAAAATGTCGTATTAAACGGCAGCTGGCGCTCAACGCTAAATGCAAATTGCGCGGTATATGGCGCTTCAATTTCAGGCGACACGATTCGCGTCGTCTGAGATTGCGCAAAAGCTGTAAGCTGATCGACCGTCGGGACGTTTGAAACACCATTTAGCGAAAAATCTATATTCCCAAGGATCGCCGGATCGGCAACGATAAAGCGCCGCTGATTTATCCCGTTAAATCTCTGAGACTCGAGAGTTAGGCCTTCCTGAAACCGGTCATAAAATATCCCAAATCCGCCCCGAAAAACGGTCTTTCCGCTGCCGGATCTACTGCCCGGAGCATACGCAAACCCAAATCTCGGTGCAAAATTCGCGTTGCTCGAAATGTTTGTCTGATTTTCGTACCTTAACCCGAATGAGAGCGTGACCTCCGGATTTACTCGCCAGTCTTCCTGAGCAAATAGCCCGAAATCCGTTTGCGAAACACCCGCCTGCGGATCACCGCCGGCGATCGTAAACTGCGTCGGGATATCATTTCCGAGGATCGCGTCACGGTATTGGTCAAGCGTAGTAAATGTAAAAGTACCCGCAAAATTACTCGGTGATGAATCAAGGAGTTTTACATTTCTGACCCGCGCACCGATCTTTAGCGAATGCTTGTCGAGAATGAATGACGTGTAATTTTGGATCTCGTAGCGATCTTCATTTGAAAACGATAGGCCTACATTTGAGCCGCCGCCTGTAAATGAATCGAGTACGCGGATCGTCGGCGATGTGTCGTCTCCTTCGCGCGAGCTCCGCTGGCGAATATATTGAAAACGGGTCTCGTTGATAATTGTCGGGCTAAGGATCGCGGTTTCGGTCAAACGAATTGCGTGTTCGGAATCTCGATTTTGAGACGCGCGAGAAAGAAGATCAAAACCGCCCAAGCCCGAATTCTCTCGCATATCGCGTTCGTAGCTGTACCGCGCTATCAGAGTATTTTTCTCATTGATCTGGAAATCAAAACGCGGGTCAAATTCGATCGAATCCGAAGGCGTAGCTGCTGAAAATTGAAGCTGAACCGGATTTAAATTCGAATCAAGCGCAAGTGCATTTATAAATGCATTGCTGTCGGTATCGCCTTTTTCAAAGTTTATAAAGTAAGACGCTTTTCCTTTTATTATAGGACCGCCGATCTGCGCCTCTAATTCTCGTTTTTGAAACGGCGGACGATTTGAAACAAACGGATTCCGTGAATTGAGCGCTTCATCTTCAAACTCAAATTCCACCGAACCGCGAAATCTATCGGTTCCGGGTTTTGTCAGGATCTCAATTCGTCCATATCCAAGATTGTCATATTCTGAAGAAAACGGATTTGAATTGATTCGGATCTCACGGATCGTATCCCGCGGCGGAAGACTCCCGCCGGAAAATCCATCTACATAGATCCCGCCGCCATTTGGTCCTGCGGAAGGTCCGGCAAGGGCTTGAAGTGCTGCTTCGAGATCGTCTTCATCATCGGGAAGCGCTTCGATATCTTCCGCTTTGAGCACTATCGCTCCGGCGCTCGCCTCGGGCGCAACGCTTACCGAATTGTCGTCACTGACTGTAACTTCGGTCTCAAGTCCTTCAATGTCGAGCATGATCTCAAGAGTCTTGCTCTGACCCGTTGTGACTTTTACATCAGAATTCTCGTAAACCGCAAAACCTTCGTTCTCTGCGCTAACTGTATAGCTGCCGTCCGGCAAATTCCTAAATGTAAACTCGCCGTTAGAATTTGTCTGAGCGTTTCGTGTAAAGTCGCTTTTGCCCGAAACCGTCACATTTGCCCCGACGATAACCGCTCCTGCGGCATCTTTTACCTGGCCGCTTAAACTCCCATTTCCCGTCTGCCCGATCACACTCATTGCTGTCAGCAATAAGGAGAAAGACAGGATCGCAATTCGTTTCATACGCCTCCTAATTCAAAATGAATTTATATGTATTTATTATTTTTTATACTAAAAAATCGCGGTGCAATTAAATTGCCCACTCTATTAAGGTTCGCATATTTGCCCGTATTGGTTGCAAAGAAAAATGTAAAGTTTTGTAAATTGTCCGAATTATAAGGCTGATCGGCAGTCCTCTCCATTATTCGTTGAGGATAACAAACGGAATTTCGAAGATGTTGAGTCGAGGGAAATGCTCTTGAGCTTTCTTTTGAGAAAATCAATGGCGACCCGGTAACAACATGCCGCATTCAACAGCAAAAATGTGATATTTCATCAACTCGTTTTACCCGGGTCTCGTTTTGAATTGGAAATTACAGAAATGAAATAGATCGCGATCCGATATTTCTATTCTCTCAGATCATACCAATCGCCGGGAGTTATCTCCGAAACCGTTTCATTTGATCTTACTGTTACTTCTATTTTTTTTCGGGATTTACAATCGACGCTCAAACCGCACGTTACAAACTCGTTGTAGTAAGCTTCGTAACCTTCGTAGTCGTTCGTCGGTGCTTTTCCGTAAGGGAATGCGGCGAAAACAACATATTTTCCGGCAGGGAGCTTTACGGAATAATTAGCATTTTCGTGGTCCAGATCAAAAGTAAAATCTTTTGTGTCTGAATTTGAACATATCGTTCTGGTCATGTCCTGTACGCAAACTATCATTGCCTCAGGAATTGATTCGCTTGGATACATTAATTTGCCTTCGATCGTTCCACGGGGCGTTTTTTGTCCATAAGCAACAACTGCTGACAGACCGATAACTACAGATAATATGACCAGTTTCTTCATTTGAATTTCTCCTTTGTATAGTTTTGTTTCGGTGCCTTCGACAAAGGTAGGACGCAAAATTCATGAATAATTTTGCGTAAGAATTTACAACAAACCAATTGGCAGTGAAAAATTATGGAAAAAACTTTTAAGAAAAAGTATGAGAAAATTGATCGGAATTTAGTGGGAATTTTAGTTCGGAGAGGTGTAAATATTTCTTTTCTTCGTTCGAAAACCAAATCTATTCACCGGCAATTTCGAGCGCCTCTGCTTTTAAATTTGCACCGATACGGAAGGCATTGTTATCCAGATCATCTAAATTGGTCCAACTAAATTTATCAATTCTTTTTGTTTGGCATCGATAAAAACACCAATTGTGCCGATTACGGATAAACCCATACGACGTGCTGTCGAACGCGCTTGTCTATCGTCCAAGACGATCCGACAATTTTTCTCAAGCGCCAATGCGATTGCTTCAGCTTCCCCATCGTCGACGAGAATTTTCAAACTTAAAATGAGGGCAGTATTTGAAGGTGATTCAACTGTTAACCAACTGAATTCTGTCCCAAACTCATTTAAAACTTCATTTGGAATAACAATTGGCTTGAAAAGTTTAGACAATATATCTAACTGCCCAATCCTCTCCAAGCTGATCAAGCATGTACTGTCAAAAACTATCGGCTCTTTCACAAACCCATTTCCTCTCTAAGATCTTCTGCCGAATAATTAAAAACCGGGATCTTCTGATGCTCTAAAACCTCAAGAAAAGCACGCTTGGAGTAGCCTGCGATCTTTGCCGCCTGGCCAAGGGTGGTTTTGCCGACTTCATAAAGCTTCACCGCGAGAAGCAGCTTTGCTTCGTCGCTTGTTGTAGATGTAGGAAGTTCTATTTCTAAAGTTGTCATACTCATTTCTTTTTCAATGCGTCTAGCATACTAGCTATTTGTGATGATTGATATACGGATTTTAACAGTTCCTTTGTAAATAGGATCGCGACTTCAACTTCTTCCTTATCGATCTTATCAAAATCTTTGAGCTCAACGTGGGCAGCGTCATTTCCCAATAACCGTAGATTGTGCAATCCCTTTAACAACCCTTGCGGAACAATAACGTGGTTCGATAAATCCTCTATTTGCGCGTAAAGAGTCTTTCCGTTCGCGCCCTTATCTTTACACAATTCCTCTAACGTTTTACGAACCATTATTGCTCCAGCAATGTAACAGCTACTAGCATGGCAGCTGATTGCTTCTTCTAGTGTGCTAATAATTTTAGTCGGAATATCTTTCGAATCAAATTCGATCCTTTCGTGTGGAATCGATACAATAACTTCGGCTTTATTTTTGCCTTCGATATTATTGGTACGATAGACGATATAAATAAGAAGTTTACACTCTGCATTAGGGCACGTACGAAGTCCAACAAACACCTTTCCATCGCTAGAAAAAAAACAATGGTCGTGCACTTTCTCTGGTCGATCAAGTGTTGATTGACGATGACAACTTGGACATCTCAAGTTGATAGGAAAATTATATCCCGAACTTACATGCTCGTCAGAAATGAAAAATTTACTTTGCACTATTTAATATCGCAACTCCAATTCCCCATCCTTCTCCGAGATCGCAACACTTCCGCCGTCCTTTAATTTTCCAAAAAGCATCTCCTGCGCGAGTGGTTTCTTGATCTTTTCGTGGATCAGCCGCTGCATCGGGCGCGCACCGTATTTTGAGTCAAAGCCATTTTTTGCAAGCCAAATTCTTGCCGGTTCGTCGAGCTTTATGATCACCCGTTTTTCCATCATCTGCGCATTTAGTTCCTTGATGAATTTATCTACGATAAGCGTGATCACCTCAAGATCAAGCGGATTGAACGCGACGCGTGCATCGAGACGGTTTAAGAATTCAGGAGTAAAAGTGCGCTCGATCGCGCCTTTTGCAGTGCCTTTTGAGCCCGATTCATTTTGAAAACCGATCCCACCCGAAGAGAGTTCGCGTGCACCGGCGTTTGTCGTCATGATCAGGATCACGTTTCGAAAATCGGCCTTTTTGCCGTTATTGTCTGTCAGCGTTGCCGAATCCATAACTTGAAGCAGCAAATTAAAAAGGTTCGGATGCGCTTTTTCGATCTCGTCTAAAACCAAAACCGAATGCGGATGACGCATTATTGCTTCGGTCAAAAGTCCGCCCTGATCAAAACCGACATATCCGGGAGGCGCACCGATCAGACGTGAGACTGTATGCGATTCGGCATATTCGCTCATATCGTAGCGCAGGAATTCAACGCCAAGCGTTTCGGCGAGCTGTTTTGAAAGCTCTGTTTTTCCAACACCCGTCGGGCCCGAGAACAAAAATGAACCGACCGGTTTTGTGTCATGTCCCAATCCCGCTCTTGAGATCTGGATCGAATCCACGACCTTATCTACCGCTTCATCCTGCCCGAAAATTACTTCCCTGAGGTCTTCCTTTAGAGTTTTTAAGCGATCCGCTTCGTCTGCCACTACGGTCTTTGGCGGAATCTTTGCCATTCTCGCCACCGTGTTTTCAACCATCGTCACGGAGATCACCTTTGGACGTTTATCCGCCGGCATCAATTTTGTCATCGCGCCTACTTCGTCGATCACGTCGATCGCCTTGTCCGGCATATGCTTATCATTTATATATTTTCCGGCAAGATCGGCGGCGGTTCGGAGCGCCTCATCCGAGTATTTTACGCCGTGGTGCTCCTCGTAATATTTTTGAAGTCCTTTGAGAATTTCGTAGGTTTCATCCACAGTCGGCTCATTGATCTCGATCTTTTGAAAACGCCTTGCCAGCGCGCGGTCGCGTTCAAATGCCGACTTGTATTCGGCAAAAGTGGTCGAACCGATACAGCGGATCTTTCCCGAAGCGAGCGCCGGTTTTAAGATGTTTGAAGCATCCATCGCGCCCCCTGAAACCGCGCCGGCGCCTACTATAGTGTGAATTTCATCGATAAACAGGATCGCATCTTCGTGTTTCTGAAGGTCATTGATGATCGCCTTAAAACGCTGTTCAAAATCACCGCGATAACGCGTACCCGCAAGCACCGCACCCATATCAAGCGCAAAAACCTTTGCGTTTGCAATTACTTCCGGCACTTCGCCATTGGCTATCTTTAATGCTAACCCTTCGGCGAGCGCCGTTTTACCAACGCCCGGTTCGCCCACATATAGCGGATTGTTTTTCTTACGGCGGCATAAGACCTGGATAGTTCTTTCGATCTCGGTTTCTCGCCCGATCAGCGGATCGATCTCGCCATTTTCGGCGGCCGCAACAAGTTCTGTGGTAAAAGATTCAAGCGGACTTTTCTTTTTTGCCTGCTGCTGCGCGCGTTCTTCGGCGAATTCCGTTTCCATTCCAAGGCCTTCGAGAAGATCTTCGTCAAAATCATCGATCTTCGAGATCCCATGAGAAATATAATTGAGTATATCGAGACGCGAAATTCCGTATTTTTTTAACACATAAACGGCGTGCGAATTCTCGGCCTGAAAGATCGCTGCAAGGATATTTCCGCCGTCGATCCGCATCTGGCCGCTGCCTTCCGCCTGAAGAAGCGCATATTGGATCGTGGATTGAAACGATGAAGTAAGCTCCGGCATATGCTCGACATCGAGCGGAAGCGTTTCAAGCGAACTGAAATATTCCTCAAGCTCATTTCCGATCTCTTCAAGCTTCCCGCCGCAGTTAAATAGGATATCCCGCGCCGTTTTATCGTCAAGAAGTGCGTATAGCAAATGCTCAAGCGTCACATATTCATGCCTCAACCGTACGGCTTCGTCTACCGCAAAACTCAATGTTTCTTCTAATTCTTTCGTTAACATATCTTTGTAAAACTATTCTTCCTCAACCGTGCATAGAAAAGGAAACTCCTGCGCTTTTGCAAGATTCATCGCCTTTTTCGCCTTCATCGAAGCGATATCATATGGGTAGATCCCCGCCAGCCCGACGCCCTCGTTATGTACCTTTAACATTATCGCAAATGCTTCCGCCTCCGAGCGCATAAAAACTTTGTTGAGCACAAAAACGACGAATTCCATTGTCGTGAAATCGTCGTTGTGGAGCAAAACTTTGTACATCTTTGGCTTTTCAAGTCGGGTTTCGCTCTCGGTTAATACCTGTTCGTCATGATCATTTTCAGGGAAATCGGACATATAAGAAATTTACCACAGAGGACACAGAGAGCACAGAGCATCAGTACATCAGTACAGCGAACGATAGTGAGCAACTGAATTGAAAGTCATGATAAATATAAAAGAAGTATCGCAGGCAAATACAAGATCCCGTCCGGCGAAACGATCTTGATTCCGATCTTGCGTCGTGGAGAACCAGGCTGCTCACTATCGTTCGCTGTACTGATTGTCGTTTGCTAGATCTTCTTTACTTCAAAAAAAGTCTTGATCGCATTGTGCTCGCTTCCGTTTTCGAGGATCTCAAAAACTTTCTCGTAGTTTTCAAGTCCAGAGATCTTATGCGTCATCATCCGTCCAAGCCAACCGGAATACATCGCTTCGGCAAGAGCAATATCTTTAACGCCCATTTCAAAATGTTCGCGGTTTGCATTTACGGTTCCAACCATTACGCGGTTTCCGAGTACGAATTCCTGATTTATCTTATCCGATTTGACGCCGTCGGTGATGCGCGTCCCGCCGGTGACCGAGGCGAGGATCAGCACTCCGTTTTCATTGAGACTTTCCATTGCTTCAAAAATTATTGGCGAATATCCGGTGCATTCAAATATAAGGTCGTATTCGCCGTATTTTTGTGCTGAATCTGTCACTGAGAGTTCCCGCGTCGAATCATATGTCGCACCGATATCTTTGATCAATTCAGCATTCAGATAACCGTCAGGATCTTGCAAACCAAATCCATGCACTTCAAACCCGCGCAGTCTGAGCGCCATGATCGTCAGTAAACCAACATTTCCCGTTCCCAAAACCGCGGCAGTTTTTGGCTGCCAAATGTCGAGTCTTCTCTGTATATCTTCGGCCTGTTT
>JBGTEI010000524.1:0-4078 GCA_041747875.1 Pyrinomonadaceae bacterium
AAGATCGTAAGGAGCCAGGTGCCGTTGAATCCAACTGAATTTGTCAAAACCGTAATGTTCAGAATGATCGGAAAAAACATTAATGCTCCAATATGCGATGTTCTTGGGATCAACAGAAGGATCGATGCAATTAATTGGCTCCAGCCGATAAACTGGTAGTAGTAGCCCGTCTGATACAGCGCATTAAAGTAATGACCAACAGGATTTGAATCCGGAAGTGACGTAAACGGCTGGTTCATAATTTTGGGAATACTAGGATAGATAAATCCGATCCCTAGAAGTACGCGCGTAAATGCGGTAAATATTTGCAGGAGTCTTATTGAAACAATTGAA
This sequence comes from Pyrinomonadaceae bacterium, assembly GCA_041747875.1. Classification (GTDB taxonomy): domain Bacteria; phylum Acidobacteriota; class Blastocatellia; order Pyrinomonadales; family Pyrinomonadaceae; genus Aridibacter. Next base: position 334 of record JBGTEI010000524.1, read on the forward strand.
TCGTGCAGTTTATCTAAGAGTCTTTCGAGGTTCATAGACTGAAAAACGCAGGAAAAGGACGCGATGTTTCAAGAAATTCGGTTGATCAAAAAAGATATTATTCCCGATTCGGGAAAGGCCGAGTTGCTCATAGGTATAATGAAAAGTTATTATCGATAGTAATTCTGAATTCTAAAAAATTACAAAAGGGAAAATGTGAAATGGGAATCATACCTGTTAGATGGACGGACGAATGCGTTGAAATGCTTGATCAAAGGCTTCTTCCGATGGAAGAAACGTGGCTTAAGCTAAAGACTTACAACGACGTCGCTGACGGAATCCGCGACATGGTAGTTCGCGGAGCTCCGGCGATCGGCGTTTCATGTGCTTATGGAATCGCGATCGGTTTAAAGAATTTTGTCGGAATGAATGTCGACGATATGGAAGAGGAGCTTGATTATGTTTGCGATGTTCTTGGAAAAACCAGACCGACGGCGATCAATCTTTTTTGGGCGATCGATCGGATGAAGCGAACGTTTCAAAAGGCGAAGTCTGAAGGGAAGTCGGTAAGTGAGATCAAACAAATAATGATCGATGATTCGAAGGCGATTCATGAAGAAGATATTGAATCACAACGGATGATCGCCAAATTTGGCGGAGAACTGCTTGAAGATGATTCAAACGTTTTGACGCATTGTAATGCGGGTGCTTTGGCAACCGGCGGTGTGTGGGGAACTGCGCTTGGAGTAATACGGGGTGCGATCGATCAGGGTAAAACGGTGCATGTTTATGCGGATGAAACACGTCCATATCTGCAGGGCGCGAGGCTGACAGCATGGGAACTTCTAAAGGACAATATTCCGGTCACATTAATTACCGACAACCAGAGCGGCCATATTATGAAAAAAGGAATGATCCAGGCTGTCGTTGTCGGATCAGACAGGATCGCTGCGAACGGCGATGTTGCGAATAAAATCGGGACATATATGGTTGCGGTTCTGGCTAAGCGCCATGGGATTCCGTTTTACGTTGCGGCACCGATGTCGACGGTTGATTTCAATTGCCCGACCGGTGAAGAGATACCGATCGAAGAGCGTGATATTCGAGAAGTCACCCACTTAAAAGATATCCAGCTTGCTCCTGACGGAATTGAGGTAGGCAACTACGCATTTGATGTTACGCCAAACGATATTGTCGACGCGATAATTACGGAAAAAGGCGTTGCGCGAAAACCTTATACCGAGAGTTTGCGTAAAATGGCAGAAGACTTATAAATAAAAAAAATTGAGGGAAAATATGACTAAATTCAGAAGGATTTCGGCGATGCTGTTTGCGGTTGCATTATTGATGCAGGCGGCTCCTATTGCATCGGCAAAGAATCCGGCACTGAGCCCGGAAATTGTAGCTAAGATTCGAAAGGAAGCGATGGAAAATTCGCAGATAATGAAAACTCTTCATCAGTTAACCGATGTTTACGGGCCGCGTTTAACGGGTTCTCCAAATCTTGAAGCAGCGGGAAAGTGGTCGATGAAACAGATGAAGGATTGGGGTTATGATAAAACCGCAATGGAAGCGTGGGATTTCGGAAGTCCGGGATGGGTTAATGAACGCGCATCCGGTTTTATAGTGTCACCGGTTAAGGATTCTCTAACATTTGAGGTTTTAGGCTGGACGCCGGGAACCAACGGTGTCGTAACGGCAAATGCGGTTCAGATCGAAATTCCCAGAAAGGCGCTGAATGATGATCGACGATGTGACCGGTTGCCGACGCAGGCCGAGTTAACCGCCTATCTGAATACACTAAAAGGCAAGGTCGCTGGAAATATCGCACTGATCGGCAGTCCGGCGAATTTAGGTGTTGATTTTGATCCTCCTGCAAAGAGAATTTCGGACGAAGCGATCGAGGCATTTAGAACGGGTACTCCGCGACCCCGGCCCGCGTTCGAACGTCCCGAGTGTCCGAAAGCGGATGTCACGCCGATCGGTTTTCGCGAACTTGGCCAGCAGTTAACCCAGTTTTTGGAAGAGAATAAACCGGCGATCCGAATTAACGACGCAGGAATGGATCACGGGTTGATTCGGGCATTTGGAAACAGAAATGCTGATCCTGCCACTACGCTTCCGACGGTTGTAATGCGAAACGAAGACTACGGCAGAATTTGGCGGCTTTTGAGCGACAGCGCTACCGTTAAACTCGAGTTTGATATCCGAAACACTTACTATCCGGAAGGCAAAACCGCATACAACACGATCGGAGAGATCACCGGTACGGACAAGAAAGACGAGATCGTGATGATGGGCGGCCACCTTGACTCATGGCACGCTGCTACCGGCGCCACGGATAACGGGATCGGATGCGCGATCATGATGGAAGCAGGACGGATCCTAAAGGCTATAGGAGTTAAACCGAGAAGGACTATTCGGGTCGCGCTTTGGGCCGGAGAAGAACAAGGTTTGCTGGGTTCGCAGGCATACGTTGAGAAGCATTTTGGCAGCGCCGAAAGTCCGAAGCCCGACTACTATAAGTTTGGCGGTTACTTTAACGTCGATTCCGGAACCGGACGAGTTCGCGGTTGGAGCGTATTTGGGCCGGAAGCCGGCGGAAAAATTCTTAACGATATTTTAGCCGGACCGTTTAAAGATCTCAGATTCGAGGGGGCTAACAGCACAAACAGTAGACGGCTTGGCGGATCGGATCATACATCGTTTAATCAGGCCGGGTTGCCCGGAATTGGCGCGATGCAGGATCCTATTGAGTATTTCACAACGACCTGGCACACGAATTTAGATACGTATGAAAGGATAGTTGAAGATGACGTGAAAGCAACGGCGGCACTTGTGGCAGCAGGCGTTTACGAATTGGCGATGCGTGACGAACTGCTTCCCAGGTTTTCTAAGCAGGATATGCCTGCTGCACCCGGACCGCGCGGGGAATAAACCCGAGTTCAAACTTGATGAAAAAAGGTGGAGCAATTTTTTGCACCACCTTTTCTTTTTCAAAACAGCTAAATAATTCTAAATTGCGAAACGGCTCGATTTCCACCAGTCGATAGTATTTCTTAAACCTTCTTCGAGTCCTACGATCTTTTCGTAACCAAAGCATTCGATCGCCTTGTGGTTATCTGCCTGAGAATCTTTTACATCGCCTTTCCTTGCATCCTGATAATCAGCTTCCACATTTTCGGTGCCGGTTATCTTTTTCAAAACATTCAGCAATTCGTTTAGTGTAATTCTTTCGCCATTTGCGGTATTGATAGATTCACCAATTCCTTTGTTGGTCTGCGCCGCTTTAATATTGGCGTCTACGACATTAGCTATATACGTAAAATCACGGGATTGCTCGCCATCACCGTAAATCACCGGAGTTTTTCCTCTCATAAGCGAATCGATAAAACGCGAGATCACCCCGGAATAGTGCGACGCCGGATTTTGACGTGGCCCAAATACATTAAAGTAACGCAATGAAATTGCTTCCATCCCGTAAACGTGACTAAAGACCGAGCAATAATGCTCGCCCATTAATTTAGCAGCAGCATATGGTGACAAGGGCTCGGCCCGCATTGTTTCAATTTTCGGAAGTTGCTTCTGGTTACCGTAAGCTGAACTTGATCCAGCATAAATGAATCGCCTTACACCGGAATCTTTTGACCGCAAAAGCAGGTTGAAGGTCGCGTTGACACAAGCCTGATGAGTTTCCTGCGGATTGTCTACCGATCGAGGGACACTCGGAAGAGCAGCTTGATGAAATACGATGTCAACGTTTTCA
>JBGTEI010000525.1:0-2937 GCA_041747875.1 Pyrinomonadaceae bacterium
TGCAGCATCTTTGTAATTTGCTAAGGCCTGAACCGGCTCGCCGAGCTTTTTCCAGGTTTTTCCGAGAAACGCTCTTGAAAGCGCCATATAGCTCTTGTTTTGAGGTTTCGAATATAATTCGTAGGCATCGCCAAACTTTTCTAAAGCTCGATTCAGAGATTCAGTATCACCGCGTTCATATAGAGCATTACCCTCATCAAATGCCTTTTGTGCCGCCGCCGAATTCCGCTGCGAAAACGTAATGGAAGAAAAAACCAAAATAAGCAGCACAGGCGCGATCACTATTCTCAAGCATGCTGATGTGACACTTTCATCTGCCGGCAGTATCGCGACTATAAAATTGTGTTTATATTCTCTTTTCATTCTCTTCTCCGAATTCCCTTTTCAAAACTTAGTTATCTGAGAGGTTTGGTGTTTTCTTCGCGCTCGGCTTTTTCCCGCCTCCTGTCAATTCGTTTTCCAGCTGGTCTCGGGTGTTATTATTTGGTTTCCTTGTCGGCTGCGGTCTTGGAGTATTGCCTCTTACCGGAGTCGGCGCAGGTGTTTTCCGCGCTGCCGGTGCCTTTTTCTCTCCAGCCGGCTTCGAGGATTCTTCCTCCGATGTATTCGATTCGATAGGCTGCAGCGGTTCGGGGGTAGCCTTAACATCGGTCAAGATTGGTTCTTGATCGGGAGTCGGCTGAGATACCGGTTTTGCTTCTTCGCGCTTTTCCTTCACTGTCTGATCATTCGCATCGATCACGGGCGCATCATCGCCGCCTAAAAAGAACGGGATTGCCGCTGCTACACCGAGCAATACAAACAGAAAGATTCCTGCAATTCCGGCTCCGGCAACATGGATCCACGTAATTTTTTGAACAAAACCCTGAATTCCGGACGCGTTTCTTTCCGCCGGATATGGCGCATTCGTTTCACCGGTACCGCCCGCCCCCAAGCGTGTTTGTTTTACCAGTGAACGGTCAGTGACCGGAGTGCCTTTAACACCGAGACGTGTTTCTTTGATCTCCGGCTTTGCGATCGGGGGCATTACGGATTCACCAAGCCGGGTCGGTTTTATTTCCGGAAATTCGACAGTTGGATCAACTGGATTCGGAACCTCAGACATATCACCAAGCGCATTTTGATGTTCGGTTATATCCGTTAAACTTACGTTCGCGGGCTCGCCGTCATTTGTCTGAGGTTCCGAAATATTTACCGGGAAATCCTTACTGTGAACTTTATTTAAAGCCTTTTCTGAGGTTTGGGTGCGTATTTTTCTCTGAAATACGCTCTGAGAACCAAACGCGCTTGAAACAGACTCGGGATCCATTTCGAAAATAGCTTCAAGAAATTCCCCACCATTTTGATATCGCTCGGCAGGATCCTTGGCAACCGCCCGCATGATCGCGGCTTCGAGTTCTTCTGAAATATCAGGGTTTAACTGGCGCGGAGCTGCTGGCATTTCTTCTGTATGCGCCTTCATCAGTGCAAACTCATTTTCAGATTCAAACGGCAAACGCCCGGTTAGTACTTCATATAGCATGATCCCGAGTCCGTAAATATCTGACCGCGCATCCGTTTCTTCTCCCCGAACCTGCTCAGGCGACATATATTCGAGAGTCCCGATAATGTTTCCGACCCTCGTCATCCGCGCCGAACCGAGCAATCTTGCGATCCCAAAATCCAGTACCTTCAGCTTACCGTCTTTCGCCAGCATCATATTGCTCGGCTTTATATCGCGATGGACGATTCCGAGTTCGTGAGCATAATTGATTCCGTCGAGCGCCTGACAAAATATTGGCAGAGCTTCTTCAGGAGAAAGACTGCCGCGACGCCGCAGCATATCTTCAAGCGTCTCGCCTTCAACAAATTCGAGAACCATGTACAGCTCGTCGCCGTCACGAAATAAGCTAAATAGCGTTGCGATATTAGGATGATTCAATTTTGCGAGCGTGATCGCCTCTGACCGAAATCGTTCGACAACCGATGTCTGGCTTGCGAGTTCGGGACGCATCACTTTTATCGCCACCTCGCGGTCAAGCATAGTGTCGACGCCTTTATAGACCATCCCCACACCGCCTTCGCCGAGATCCTTTAGAATCTTGTAATTTCCTACTATTTTCCCAATCATTACGCTAACGCCTTCACTTCTCGAGTCTGTCGGATCGTGTCACCCGGTTTTCGTTTTTCTTCCGGTTCGATACGAATAATTCCAACACTCACATTGTCATGGCCGCCGTTTATCTTCGCCTGATTGATCAGATCTTTACAGGCATAATAAATATCGTCCGCCTCAAACCAGATCTTCTCGATCTCTTCATCGCTCACCATATCGCTTAGTCCGTCCGAACAAAGCAGAAACTCATCGTAAAGATTTACCGGAAGCGGAATTGAGATCTCGACGTTGACCTCGGGTTTCGTTCCAAGTGCCTGCAGGATAACGTTCTTATCTTCATGGTTAGCAGCTTCTTCCATTGAGAGAATTCCCTGCTTGACCATCTCCATTACTTCGGAATGATCGATCGTTAAAAGCTCAAGTTCCCGGCCGTTCATATGGTAGAGACGGCTGTCGCCGACGTGGGCCGAGTACGCTCTGTCTTCAAGGATCACAAATGCAATTACCGTCGTCCCCATCCCATAAAACTTTTCATCCGAAACGGATGTTTCATAAATATCTGCGTTAGTTTGTTCGATAGCTAAGACCAGCGCATCTTCGGGAGAATGATCCCAATCGCCGTAGTAATATCCACTGATCAATTCCACCGCCATCTGGCTCGCGATTTCCCCGGAAGCGTGGCCGCCCATCCCATCGGCGACAACGGTTAGCGTTCCTCGTCGTTGCAGCGTCTCATCATCACGAGGGATAATGTGACTTACGCTGTCTTCATTCGTTTCTCGCACGCAGCCAACGTCTGTATGAATACTCGCCGTAATATGTTTTTTCAGCTCGTGCTGACC
>JBGTEI010000526.1:0-1975 GCA_041747875.1 Pyrinomonadaceae bacterium
CCAATTCCGATGACGTTTTTTCTTTCAATCGTATAAACCGGTATTCCCCATTTAACGCTTTCAACAAGCTCGGTTTTATTTAGAATTTTCCTAAGAGCGATCAATTCATTCTTCCAGAGTGTCTCGCTTTCGATGAATTCGTCGACGGTATTGAATCTTTTCATCAGTTTACTCTATGAAGTGTACCGGTCTAAATGAAACTTAATTCGTATTGAATTACTTTCAAAATACTAATCTTGCTGCCGTTTATTGCTGCAGATTGAAATTTTATCTTATACGTGAATTTTACGGCACTTTCTGTCATAACTTCATTAAGCTCCTGATATGGATAGACAAAAGTAACGGCACCATTCTTATTGATCTCCGCAACGGCCTTCATCGAACCCTGAAGTTTATCTTTTCGCGGGACATCAGAAAATATGATACCCGGCTTTGACAATGCCTTTGCGCGTCCAAAAATTTTATCGTCGGCGTGTGTCTGTTTATTAATTTGATCCGCTTCATTTAGCGTCTGCACCGCCAGATCATCTATACCTAACCGGGCATACGTCATTCCGAGATATCGCAAAACGTCGTGATTTTCTTTGTCATTTTCAATCGCTTTGATAAATCGGTCTCTAGCATTTTCATAATTACGCTGTTGATACGAAACTAGCCCGCTTTCAAAATCCGTTTGAGCAGAGATCGAACAAACAAAAACCAGACACAAAAAAGTTATGTAAATTCCCTTATTCAAAAACATAGAACTCACCCCTCACGCTTTTCATAAAGTTTAGTTATTTGATCTGCCATTATCAAGAAAAAAGACGGAAGATCTTCATCTCCCGCCTCTCTGACTTATTCTAAATCATCATCTCAGCCACCCGCGCCGTGGCATTTTTTATACTTCTTGCCGGAACCGCAATAGCACGGCTCATTTGGTTTTACTTTCGGCTGGTCTCTGACAAAAGGCACACTTTTAAGTGCTTCTTCGCCGGCCGCCTGCACGCCTTCGTATGCCCCGGTAAACGCCATTCCTGCGGCTTGTTTCATCGCCCTTTGCTGTTCAAGTCTTTGAAGCCTTTCCATTTCAGCCTGCTCATCTTTATCTACTATTTCCAGATTGAACAATGAACGCGTCGTGTTTGTATCGATCCGGTCAAGCATATCCCGAAACATATCAAAACTTTGTTTCTTATATTCCACAAGCGGATCCTTTTGACCATAACCGACAAGGCCAATGCCTTGTTTAACGTGATCGATCGAAAGCAGGTGGTCCTTCCATTGCGAATCGATTATGTTGAGCATAATGTAGCGCTCATAAGCACGAAGCGATTCTTCGCCGGCCATCTCTTCTTTCTTCGTATAATCTGCCGTCGCTTTTTTCCAGACCGCTTCTTCGATCTCTTCAGAACGCATCACGTTGTAATTCACGTCTGCGTCGACTGCAGGATCAACAGAATAAATACTCTCGATCTCGGCCGCATAGGTATCTACATCCCAAAGATCAGGCGAAACATCCGGATTTAAGAAGTATCCCGTAAGGTCGCGTAAGAGATCTCGTGCAACTCCCGATTCACCCAAAAGATATTCGCGGTGCTCGGGTTCAAACATAAGATCACGGCGCAGTTTGTAGATCGTGTCGCGCTGCTTGTTCATCACGTCATCATATTTCAACACGTGTTTCCGCGTTTCAAAGTTACGCGCTTCTACCGCTTTCTGTGCGCGTTCGATCTGTTTTGAAACCGTTTTTGATTCGATCGCGACGCCTTCTTCCATTCCAAGCCAACTCATCATCGAGCGTACCTTATCGCCTGCAAAGATCCTCATCAGATCATCTTCAAGCGAAAGGAAGAATCGAGTTTGACCGGGATCTCCTTGTCTACCTGAACGTCCGCGGAGCTGATTATCGATGCGTCTCGATTCGTGTCTTTCGGTTGCCAGAATGTACAATCAGCCGGCCTTTATTACTTCATCATGTTCTGCACTGACGACG
>JBGTEI010000527.1:0-3634 GCA_041747875.1 Pyrinomonadaceae bacterium
TTTCCGGTTTACCCACCAGGTAAAATTGAGCAGCAGTTTGTGAAAGATCTTCTCGAGAAAATCGCGGTCACCCTTGCCTTTTTGTTTGCGTTCGATCTGGTAAACGCGCAAAGCCGCCCACGCATGAACCGGCGGATTTACATCGCCAAAAGCCCATTCATACGCGGGAATCTGACCATTCGGATGCATATACCATTCACGCAGAAGCAGCACCAACTGCCGTTTTGCGAAACCCGGATCGACCATCGCCAGCGGCACCGCATGAAACGCCAGATCCCACGCCGCATACCACGGATACTCCCATTTATCAGGCATTGAAACGACGTCGTCATTGTATAAATGCGTCCAATCGGCATTTCTTCCGTCTTTTCGTTTTTCAGGCGGCGGCGAAAATGCAGGATCGCCTTCAAGCCATTCTTTTACCTCGTAATGATAAAATTGCTTTGACCAGAGCATCCCGGCGAGCGATTGCCTCATTAAATTGCGCGAATCGGCATCGAGGGTTTTGGGAACGATATCTTCATAAAACTCATCAGCTTCTTTGATCCTTTTTGCAAAGATCGCTTCGCAGTCTTTGATAAATTCCGGTCTTGATCGCGCTTCGAGCTCCGGTTTGTTTGTACCTTTCCCGCGGAGTCTCAAATAAACCGTTTTGCTTTCTCCGCCTCCAATTTCAAACGCATAATTTACCGCCGCCTTTGTCCCCTTTTGGTCAGGATTTACGGCGCCTTTTTTTCCATTGATGACACACTCGGCGATCCCGTCTTTTGCATATTTTGAACTATTTTCACCGCCGTAGAGTGCTTCATAATTCGTTTCATTTTCTGTAAAAAGGAGTTCGCCTTCTCCCGCGCTGTAAAATGTATATTCGCCGCGCTTTTCATCTTTGATCTCTATAGCCGACAAATTCTTGGCGTCAAGCTCGATGCGCTTCATTTTGCCTTTTTCTGCATCTTCAAACCATGACCATGTATTTCGAAACCAAACCGTCGGCAAAATATGAAGCGGCGCAGCATCCGTGCCGCGATTGTGAGCTGTGATCTTTATACAGATGTCGTCAAATTCAGCCTTGGCATACTCGATAAAAACGTCAAAGTATTTATCCTCGTCAAAAATTCCTGTATCGATGAGTTCGTATTCGGCTTCGGATTTGCTGCGCTTTTTGTTTTCCTCGACCAGCTGCTCGTAAGGAAATTCCGCCTGCGGATACTTATATAGATACTTCATATACGAGTGCGTCGGCGTCGAATCGAGATAATAATAATATTCCTTTACATCTTCGGCGTGATTTCCCTGGGGTCCGGAAAGCCCGTAAAGCCGGTCTTTGAGGATCTTGTCGTTTCCGTTCCAGAGCGAAACTGCGAAACAAATTCTCTGTTTCCGGTCGCAAATTCCGGCGATCCCGTCTTCATTCCAGCGGTACGTTTTTTGGTGGGATTCCTCAAACGGAAAATAATCCCAGGCGGAGCCATCGTCCGAGTAGTCTTCACGAACCGTTCCCCAGGCGCGTTCGCTGATATAACAACCCCAGAGTTTCCAATCGCGCTCGCGTGTATCCGCTTGTTCTAAACGCTTTGCTTCTGCCTTCAAAATTCATTTACCTCTCACGATTTCGTTTACAGGTCTCAAGAATGTCACAGTTTCTCTGCCTCCGTCTAGTGCATACTTAGTTAACACTTTTATCTAGACTACCAATGATTTTTTTGTTAAGTTCACAGCAGCAGTTAATCATTATGCCTGTTTTTTTCAACATTTTAACCAAACCATTATTTGCCGGCTAAATTATTGAAAACTTTACGTGATTGGTGCTTTCTAAAACTATCAAATAATGAAAAGTCAGTGGGTTTCAAATAGAAACGGACGATTGAAGACCGCCGCGGTTAAAAAACCGAAGGCGCGAAAGGCTGAGCCGAAGAAAACAAAACTCGATGAAAATAGATTTATCGAGCGGCTCGTCGAAATACGCGAAGAGATCACCGAGGGGCTCGGCGCCTCAGCCGAAGAAACGATCCTTCACGTCAAGGAATCGCACGTACTCAACGCCGAACAAACCGCTCTGCTTGATGTTCTGCATTCTCAAGCCTTTTCGATCCGGGGAAGAGATCAGGAATCATTTACTATTTTAGAGCCTTACGATTCGGAAAAGAAACGAACCGACTTAGATCTCAAGACGCAGGTAGTGCTAGAAAATCAGCTTGCCGTTTCACTTGCGAAAAACGACGATTCAACGAAGGCATTGGAACTGATCAGGAAGGCCATCGAAAGTTCAAAAGAAAATGGTTTTGAAGATCTTTACGGAGATCTCTATTTGACGTCTGCCCTTGTAAAAACAACCCTCGGAGAATTTGACGACGCCCTATCTGATGCCGATTCGGCACTCGATTATTTTCGCGATATTGCCGATTGGCGAAAAATGGCCTGGGCATATTACCGGATCGGCGCAGTTTCCTTACTGAACGGGATGGCAAAGCGTTCGCTGGATTATTTTAACCTCGGAATTCAGATGGTCGGCGAAAATTCGGCACCTGTTGTGCTCGGAAGGATCTTTGCAGATTCGGCTTCAGCATATTGGGCGCTCAACCAGCCAAAGGAAGGCATCGAATCTCTGGATCGATCGATCGAATTTTTTACCCAGACCCACAATCGGCTCCAGCTGATTTTTGCCTACAACGATCTCGGTGTAAGTCTGACTTTGATGGGCGACTGGAACCGGGCAGAATCCGCTATCGAAAAATCACTCGAATTAGCCGTAGAGCTTGGTCATCCGCACATCGCCGGAATATATGAATCCTTTGGTGAGCTCAAATACCTAAAGGGCGAAAACGAAGATGCCGCAAAATTTCTGCAAACGGGTATCGATCTTTCGCGGGAGCAGGGTAACGAATGGTATTTAGTTCAGAATTTGATCACCTACGCACGCAATCTGCTCGCTGAAGATATCGAAGCAAAAACAAAAGAAGCCGTCGCGGTGTGCGGCGAAGCACTTAGGATCTGCAAGACGATCGGCGAATCGGGGTTTGATAATCTGGTGCGTCTGGTATTTGCCGAAGCGTATTTTCAGCAGGAAGAATTCGCGATGTGCGAGCGCGAATTGAAGCTCATCGAGGAAAATGACCCGCAGGCTGATTTTTTCGTTTTAGGAACTTTGCAAAGGCTGCGCGGTTCGCTTGCTCTTAGAAAAGACGATAAAAAGACCGCGCTCAATCATTTTAGAAAGAGCCTGACAATCTTCGAATCGCGCGAAGACGTTTATCACAAAGCGCTTGTCCATTCTTTGATCGGCGAAACGCTTGCCGAAGCTGATTTCAAAAAAGCCGCCGATCATTATGTATCCGCCAGCGAAATTTTTAGAAAACTTGGCGTAAAAAAAGCGTACAAGCTCGCTGAAAAGAATATTGAGGCGCTGGAAAAACCTAAGAAGCGTTCAGCGGCTGCTGGTGATTCGGGTAAAAATGGTTCGGTAAATTCCCAACTCCTGATGCAGCGTCTTGCCGAAGCAACGGCCTCGCGCGAACTGATCTTTCGCGAATTGATTGCGATCCTCCAGCAGGAAAGCAAAGCCGGAAGAATGATCATCGCCGAATCTACTGAAGACGGCGGTTTCAAACCATTTCTTACGCACGGTTATTCGCCG
>JBGTEI010000528.1:0-6963 GCA_041747875.1 Pyrinomonadaceae bacterium
AAAACAATACTAATCCAAAGGGGATAACCTTTCGGATCGTTGTAAAAATTCTTTGGTGTCTGACCTGTATCCTGTCTGATAACCGTTTTGAGCGTAGAAACCAAACTAGGAATATTACCGCACCCAGGATCTCAAGCAGAAACAATACTCTGGAAACTATCGGTAAGGCCGCGGTAATTTCGCGTATACGGTCGACAAAATAAAAGATCATCAGAGCGTTGAGTATCGGGAACATTGGAGGATCAAGTATTCGTCGGAGAAAGATAATCCCGGGTATTAGAGCGGCCCCTCCGATGATCGCCGTCAATATTCTCGGTGCTTGAGGATATAGCTGACTACTGAACATAATCGTGAGAATCAAAGCGCTGACAATCGGAAGTTCGAACACGGTAAAGGCGCGGGCAAGCTCAGGTTCATCCTTTACCCAGGGTCGAACCCTAACCCGAAGCCAAAAAAAGAGTCCGGAAAACAAAAGCAAAAGGAGCGCATGAAGAATGAAATTATCGCGCTGACGTGAGAAATAATCACTTAATGTAGCAAATTGTTCTGACAGCGATTTTGAAACTTCCGTAGCTTGGCTCGCAAGCGAACTGTCTTTTTGCTGCAGCAGCCAGATCGGAGGGCTATCCTTTACGAAAAGGTGAGAAAGAGCATCTTCGCGAACGTCTTTTATAGACGTAAGAATGTCATTTATTCGCGTTTCCTGCCTGCTAACAAGCGTCTGCAAGGTCAACAGCGCAGCCCTCTTTTCTTCTATCAGTTTTCGCGTGTCGCTGATCGCCTTTAGGGTCTTTTCTACCTCTTGAATTACAACCGTCGGAATGTCGATGATATTTGTATTCGAATTATCAGCACTCGATCCATCCTGACCGGCATTTAGTGAATTTAATGTTTTTGTCCATTGATCGTTTAGATTTTCGATCTCCTTTACATAATTATCCAGGGCTCCGATCTGTGACGTTAGATCATCCTTCCATACCGGTATATTTTTTGAAATGCCGTTCCAGTCTTGTTCAACCGTTCCAAGCGTTTCGAGAGAAGGTCTCGCGGACAACAATTTGGTCGTCTCTGATACCCGTGAATCCAGCTCTTGTTTTAGTTTTGGAAGGTCATTTTCGATAACCGATACGCTCGGGCTTTGACCCAGGCCATCCTTGATCTTTTCAAGCCTTTCGGATGTTACTTGTGATTGCGAAACTACCTCGCCAACCGGGATCGGAGTCGGGATCGGAGTAGGTGTCGGGACCGGAGATTGACCGGCTTTTTCGGAATTGCTGTTTGAAGGTTCTTTCTCCTGAGCAAAAAGAGAAATTTCAAAAACGCCCAGGGATAGAAAAAGTGCGCTTAGAAAAAATATATTTATTAGCGGGCTTCTGCTGAATTTATTCATCAAAAAGTATCGTTGTTATTTATTAAAAAAAGCGTCCAAGAGAGAAGTAGAGTTTTCTGCGTCCGCCTTCGCCAAAACTTCCGCCGATAAAGATCGGACCAAGCGGGGTTTCGGATAGAAATCCGGTTGTCACACTCTGGCGGTATTTTGCCGAATTAAATTTTTCAAATGCTGACCCGCCTTCATACCAAGCACCGAAATAAATTTTGCCGCGGACATAAGACGAAAACGAGTATGTTTCACGCAGAAAACCAAAACCGCCTCGGGTGAAATTACTTCCGCGAAATTCTTCGCTTCCATATCCGCTGACGTTAAACAAACCGCCAACAGGGAATTGCTGCAGCGTCGGTGCGGTTTTCCCAAAACTGGTTCCGGCCGCGCCAAAACCAAAAACCACATATCGCTCACTAACCGGCCGGAGTGCGATAAAGTCGGTCTCAGCTTGTGGAAAACCATAGTCAACGCCCGGCGCGTCAAAGTAATAGTTAATAGTACTGCTGGATCGAAAACCGTTTGTGGGAATTTGAGCGTTATCTGCTCCGTCATAATCGTGTCTTATAGAAGCGACGCTAAGTCCGCCGCTAAATTCCGGTAACAATGGGCTTCCGATCCTTCTCGATATGGACTGCCGGCCGATCTTAACTCCGGCCCGGATCTCATTTTCAGCGTTGAATGAGTAACCGACGTCAACCCCGACAGTGGTTGTCTTAAACGAATACTCCGCTATTCGGTCCCCATCCTCAAAAAGTCCGACCTTGCGATTTTCATAAAATACGTTTGGCGCGACGAAAAAACCGGTTTCGCCGAGCGGACGAAAATACTCGCTTTTGAATAGTGTTTTTGATCCAATGCTGAAGTCGTTTCGCCATTCCGAACCAAAACCGCCGACATCAAAAAGCGTGTATCTACCGCGGGCATTAAAGTTTGTATTGTCCGATTCTGCGTTGTTTACCTCTACACCAACTTCAAGGACACTTTTTCTCTCGGTACGTTCTTTCGTGTCGTAAACTCTTACTCGTAAACCATTTTCGCCGTTTCTATTAACAAGCTCATAACCCAGACTGTCAAATCTTCTCGTACCAGTAAGCGCTGTCAAATCTTTTTCGATCTTTGCCTTATCAAGTGTTTGATTTGAAAGGTTAACGCTGAGTTTTTCACGAAGGATCTCTCGTTCTTTTGTGGTCGCTGCTCCTTCTACCTCAAGAAATGTAGTTATCGGATTTGTTTCCGGAATCTGCCGGTCGCGTCTTGCCTGAAGATGCTTATTCCAATCTTCCTCGCTAAGGGAAAGCCCCTTTAGCAAGTTAACTTTTTCTTTGCCGCCGAGGTAGCCGAGTTCAACGATCTCCTTGCCGTCAGCGTAATTCGACGAGCTGTATTTACCAAGATCAGGCGCGATGATCAGGTCCGCTTCACGTAAACTACGCCGGGAATTTTCTACTGAAGCAACAATAAAGGTCTGTCCCAGAACACCGATCAAATTGTCCAGCGATGAGCGATCCCCGACCTGAGTTTCAATATTTATAACAATAATTATATCGGCGCCCATTCTTTTGACGAGATCGGTGGGGATATTATTCAGGATCCCGCCATCGGCGAGGATCTTTCCATCAAGCTCCACCGGTGCAAAGATCGCCGGAACCGCCATAGTTGCGCGTAGCGCCTGTTGGAGTGAACCATCTTTCAGCTCGACAGTTTCGGCGTTGATCATATCGGTCGCAACACTATGAAATGGGATCGGAAGATCGTCAAAACTCTTGATCCCGCTGTAGGGAAGAAATAAATTGTCTATCAGGAGTCCGATCTCATGCCCCGGATTAAGACTGCCGGGAAGCTTTAGCGACTTCGAATTTCGACCGCTAAGTGTAAGTGCACCGGGAATGTTGCGGCGATCTTGTTTTCGGCGAAAACTCAGTTCTTCGTACGAAGGGCTTCCGCTGAGTAGTTTTTCCCAGTTGAGATCTTCAACGAGCTTCTCCATTTCAGCCGGCGTTTTACCGGTCGAATATAGCGAACCAATAAGTGCTCCCATACTCGCACCGGAAATATAGTCGACCGGAATTCGATTTTCCTCGAGGACTTTAAGAACGCCGATATGTGCAAATCCACGGGCGCCTCCGCCGCTTAGAACGAGTCCGATCTTTAGTCGCGGCTTCTGCGGTTGATCGTTTGGAGTTGAACCCGGAGTTTGTCCGGTCGCAATCATCGCCGACATGCTGAAAATGATGGAAAGTAATATTGTTCTCATTTTTTAGTTCGCAAAACGGAAAATCTCTCAATTCAAGAATATTCATATGTTAACAACTAAGCTACGAAATTGTAACCTACCCGCGTTTCATACGAACCAAATTGGCGGGTGTCAAACGCCCGCCTATCGCTATGTATACAACAGATAATAGACTAGGAGGATGATAGTTTAGAAACCGTTGCAAACCGATTCCCCAAACGTTCCGACCGTCGGAATTGATTTTCTTGGTCTTAGAAAAGTTTTAGCTTGATCGATAGGAATTTTTTCGGGTTTTGTCTGAAATCGTAGAGCAATTTTGTTCCTTCGCTTGAAAGCTGATTTATATTTGACGTGGTTTGGTTAAGATTATTGTAGAGGGTTTCATCGGTTACGAGTTTACCGATCGTGCCTTTTCCGGCTCGGGCGTCTGTCAGAAGCGCCTCGAATTTCTCAGCAGTAGAATTCAATCGGGCGATAGTAATACGGGTGTCCTCGTATAATTTGTCGTCCTTCAAAAGCTTTCCCGCCGTTCCGTTTCCGGCATTGAGATCTTTTGTGATCGATTGAAAATCCACAGAGATCTGATTAAGGTTTTTGATCGCCGGTCTTAGGTCATTAAGTGCAGTTCGCACATCATTTATCGTTGCTTTTGTGTCATTGTATAGCGCGTCATCGGATAGGAATTTTCCGGCGGTTCCTTTTCCATTCCGCAGATCGGTTGAAATCTGTTCGAGTTGAGCAACGGTCTTATTCAAATTGTTATAAAGCTGAGGATCGTTTAACAGTTTTCCCGCAGTTCCATCGCCGGATTTTACCCGGTCGAGAACGGTTTGGATCTTCAGCATAGAAAGTTTTGCTTCGCTTAACGTAGAATCCAGATTCTTATAAAGCGAATCATCGTTGATGATCTTTCCGAGAGTTCCGTCGCCCTGATTTGCCTTATTGAGGATCTCATTTGTCGGGATGGCGAGTTTATTAATCTGTTGAAGAAGATCATTTCCGGTTTGTGTAAGCTGATTTATCGAAATAGCAACACTTGAATTTAGAAAATCATTTGGAGAAACAGCTTCGCCTTCAGGGGTTCCGGGCGTGATGTTTATCATTTTGTCGTTTGCCAAAACACTGGTTGCGACCAATTGTGCTGTTGAATCGGTGCGGACCCTTTCGGTTATCGGTTTTCCGTCAAGCACCGGACTAACGCTGAAATATGCCTCGATCTTTGCGTCTTCCGGACTATCAAAGGGAAGCATCTTGATCGCCGTTACCTTCCCAATATTTACTCCCGCGAGCTGAACTTCGGCGCCCTCACGTAAACCATCGGCACTTGCAAAGCGGGCTTTGAGAGTTAGCTTTTTTTCAAACGGATTAAAATCGCCGGTCGCGTTTAAGATCAGAAAACCGAAAACAACCAATCCGATGAGGACAAAGATCCCGACTCGTAACTGGCTAAATCCTAAATTTCTTTGGGTTGGCGGCATAATTTAAATTCAAAAGCTGAAAAGAATTTTACTAAAATCGAATCCTAATTCTACTTCCCATTCAGGAAACGACGAATATACGGATCTTCGTTCATCCTCAATTCTTCTTCCTTACCACTAAAAATGAGCTTTCCTTCCTTTAACATAATAATTTCCGTATTGATTAAACACAACCTTTCACCTTCTTCTTCAAATATGACCTCGCCATCTTCATTGATCAGCGCATACTCGGAAGACAGGTATTCAAGGTTTTTCATCTCATGGGTAACAAAGATCGATGATACATCCTGAATATCGCGAAGCTTGATTGCAAGCTCGCATATTGTACGCGCAGTCGGCGGATCAAGCCCGGCTGTCGGCTCGTCAAAAAGGACGATCTGCGGGTCACCTACCAGGGCTCTTGCAATTCCAACGCGTCGTCTCATACCTCCGGAAAGTTCGGACGGCATTTTTGCGATCGCGTCCTCGAGATCCACGAAACTTAGCATTTGCTTGACCTTTTCTTCGACAATATCTTCCGCAATGCCTTTTTCATGGAGGCGATAACCCACATTGTCGTATACCGGAAGTGAATCAAACAATGCGCCTTCCTGAAAAACCATTCCGATCTTGTTGCGCACCTTCATCATCTCGGCTTCGGTAAGATAAGTGATATCTTCTCCATCGATCAAAATCTCGCCGTCGTCCGGTTTTGTTAAACCCAATACGAGTCTGATTATTGTCGATTTTCCGCTTCCGCTTCGTCCAAGTATGATCTTAGTTTCACCACGCCGAACCTTAAAACTAACTCCATCGAGGATCACTTTGTCGTCAAACGCCAGATGCACGTGTCTAAATTCGATGGCCGGAACCGCGCGGTCTGCCTGAAAGAAAGCTTCCGCAGATTCGCCGGTGGAGGGATCAATGTCGCCGCCAATATCGCCAACTATCTCGTGTTCACGTTCGTCCAGGTCCATAAGATCTTTTCGGGAAAAATTAATCAAGAAGATGCTGAAGCATTCTCGATAAGAAGAAATCGGAAACAATTACGACGATCGAGGAGGTAACAACTGCGTTGGTTGTCGAACGGCCAACCCCCGCAGTTCCGCCTTTTGTGCTAAGGCCTTTGTAGCACGAAACACTGCCGATGATCAGACCAAAGAATAGTGGCTTGATAATACCGCCGATCAGATCTCCAACGGTTATCCCAGACCGTACGGACGTCATAAAAACGTTATAGTCCAGACCAAAAAGTGATTTGGCCGAAATTCCGCCGCCGATGATACCCATGATATCCGCCGCAACTGTCAGGACCGGAAGCATCAGTATGAGTGCAATAACCCGTGGCGCAACCAGTTTTCGATATGGGTCGGTTCCGAGAGCGCGCATCGCATCGATCTGCTGCGAAACGACCACCGATCCAAGCTCTGCTGAGATCGCCGACCCGATCCTCCCAGAAACCATAAGCGCAGAAAGAACAGGACCGAGTTCACGAATGATAGTAAACGCGACGAGCCTCCCGGTCTGACTCTGCCCGCCATAAAAAGCCAAAACCGTATAGCCCTGAAGAGTTAAAACCGCCCCTGTAAAAAATCCCGTAAGCAGTATTATCGTCAGTGAACCAACTCCGATCATATCCATCTGTTTTACCGTTTCAGCCAGATAGTAAGGCCTCTTAAAAAGCCTCACCGTGGCATAAAAGATCAGATAGACGATCTCCTGCAGTTCGAAAAGAAATTTTTTGAGTGGATTCATCCGCGCGTTATTGTTTTACAAATCCCGGAGAATTAGATTCGTCGATCTCGCAAACAATTCAGCCGATGTTTGATCAAAAAAACGACAATCAGGATTAGACGTTAGCTTACAACGAACCAGAGAAAACGACAACA
>JBGTEI010000529.1:0-5403 GCA_041747875.1 Pyrinomonadaceae bacterium
TTCTGCAGATTCCGCACGCTTCAACTTTTAAGACTACTCCTCCGATTGTCGGCGCCGGATCCTTTACTTTGCGGAGATAAATTTGCTCGCGAAATTTTTCATAAATTACAGCGTTCATGAATCATATATTGAAGAAAATACAGCAATAATACAATCGACCCGATCGCGATCGATTCATTCCGCATTTCTTTAAGCGCTATCCGTCTAAATTATTATGAGATCCTGAGAGCGGGACGCTCTCAGGACAGCCGCCGGGACGACGGCGCTACTTATTTCTTCCTAACAACCGAGATCGTAACTTCCGCCGGATATTGCGCGGAATGATGAACGGCATTATTTGCTACCACGCCTTTTGTTTCATCGTAATTATTCCCTCCGGTATTCAGATTCCGGTCAAACCGCGGGAAGTTACTGCTCGAAATTTCAAGACGAATTCGATGCCCGGCAGCAAAATAATTGCTCGTTACCATCGGTTGAAAGGTCACTTTATAAACCTTTCCCTTTTCCATCCAAACCTGCGGCTTGTCGTATCCATCACGATAGCGCATCCGCTGGATCGTTTCATCGAGATTGTAAGCCCGCCCCTGTTCGTCTACATCGATCAGCTTGACGGTAAAATCCGTGTCTTTGGCGTCTGAAGAAACATAAAGAGTGACTTCAATATTTCCGGTCAGTTCGACCCCTTCCTTTAGAACATCGGTACTGTAAACAAGAATGTCTTCCCGCTCTTCCATTTTGCTTTGGTCAAACGAGCCTCCCTTTATCGCATTCCCGGTGCAGCAAACATTTCCGCCGAATGAAGGCACGGGATTCATCGGATCATATACAAATCTGTCAGGCATATCCGCAGCCGGCGGAGCTAAGGTTAATTTACCGTCTGTATTAGAGGAGTTTGCTTTACCGCTGCTTGACAGATAAAACTTCACCGGCGCTGCATTTGCGGGCGGAAATGATTCCGCCGTTTGCCATTTGTTACTTCCCATCGTGAAATAACGAACCTTTGGCATCTTCAATGTGTCGTTGTTTTCACCTTTTAAGAAATAATCAAACCAGCCAAACGTCAAAGCGCTGTAATCCAGCCGGGCATCGCCCATACTTCTTTCTCCGACGACCGTGTCTTCAGTCGCACGCGTGTAACTGCAATGGAGCGTCGGTGCGATAACTAAATACTGTTTGTCGGCGATATCAGGATCGGCGGTTTTGCGGACATGATTATACGCCGCGATATTTGGACCGCTTGAAACGTCATACCATGATGCAAACCAGAATCCGGGAATATTGACCTTCATATTGTCGTGCCAGAGTCCGCCTTTATACCAGGAAGGATCATTTGGTGTCCGTTTGATCATCTCGCCGCCCGAATCGACCGGCATTTTGTCAGCAAAGATACCCTTTGGTCCGTCAACCGCCTTTATAATGTCCATTGTCGGAAGATGCCGCAAAGCCTTTGACCAATCAACAGAAGGTGCCTGCTGTGCAAGATCAAACGACCTCGAAACGCGGATCAGATCTTCCTGCGAAGTATTTACGGGAAACATCGGGCGCACTTGATTCTGCTGTGATGAAAGCCACGCAATAAATAACATCTGTACTGCTCCGCCGCGATACCAGTTTCCCTGTTCGAAATACGGCCCGACACGTCCGATTCCGGCACCAAATCCCTGGACGATCATTGTTGTAAAAGCAGGATTTCCTAACGCTGCGACCGCCGGCTGCCATTCGGCCGTTGAAGAACATCCGATCGCACCAACCTTTTTACTCGACCACGGCTGCGACGACATCCATTTTATCGCGTCGTCACCATCCGATATCGGTGCGCCAAGAATGTCGTAATTTCCTTCGGAGAAAAAATGTCCGCGCTCGTTCATTATTACGTATGCATAGCCGCGTTTTACAGCTTCGAGAACAGTCGTCATATCGCGCGGTGCACCAAGCCTGACGTCCCAAAAATTAAAATTATACGGAGTGCGTGAGAAAATTATCGGGTATTTCTTCGAGGTATCTTTCGGGCGATAAATATCTGCCGCCATTCGTTTGCCGTCTCTCATCGGCACCATTACCTTACGATCGACGATCGCAACGTCCTGAAGCTCCTTCTCGATCTTATTTCTTTTTGCAATAAGCTCGGCATTATCATCCGACCGGTTTTGCGCGTGTGAACCGGCGAGAAGCATCGCGGCCATCGCGACCGCCAATAGAAAATTACCTGCTCTGGATTTCATCATCAAAATTTCTCCCCTTCCGAAATGTATATTTTGAAGTTTAATCTATTGGTAGGGTTTTTTCATTCCGAGCGGGAAAGGTAAGAAAGCGTAGCGCCGCCGTCCGCGACGGCGCTACCCATTTTTCAGACCGCCTCATTTGGCTTATTTTGACTTGGCCTTATTTGGACGCGAGAGTTTTTAGATATTCTTTTTCAAAGATCTCTAGGGGAAGACCTTCGGGAAAGGTCATTTCGAGCACCTCAATGATGATCTTTGAATTGTAGATATGATTGGTGATCAGGGTTTTCGAAACAAACTTCCTTCCTCTCAATTCTTTTGTTTCTTCTATCTTAAACAGGCGAAGTTCTTTTCCGTCGGAATTAAATAAACGAAGTTCGCGCGGAAGATGATCTTCGGCGTCAAAAAGTGTAACGATACGCGCGATGACCGAACTTTCTTTTGGCTTTAATTTGCTTTCAACCTCAAGTACTTTTCTTCCGTCTATCTCTTTTTCGCCCAAAAAAGTCGAATCGTATTTATCCCATTCGCCGAGAAGTTCTTGCGAGGTGAGCCCGCCGAAGAATATCTTGTTTGTTCCGCTTTCGCGAAATTGATCCCGCGATGATATGTAGGTTACGTTTACAGTTTCTTTCTCCTTTGGTTCAAGCGTCAGGGTCGCAATTTTGCTGTCTTCTTCAGGTTCAATTATCTGAGTAAGCGTAACCGTTTCTTCATCAGTCTGCTTCCGCGAGACATTCATGACAAAAACTTCCTTCTCTCCATTTCCGATCGTTACCGTTAAACGAACCTTGCTTTTTCGAAACGGCGAAGAATCCCGTTTGAGATATTCGGCGATGATCGTCCCGCCTTTCTCCGAATTTGTTTCCCCGCTTGAATCACCGGTCGGGCCTCCCCCGGTTGTGTTTCTCCCGCATCCGGCGTCAAAAAATACAAAGGCGATGAGCGTCAGAATACCGATTTTCTTTAGCACTTTCTCCATAATTATTTCCCCGCTCCGTATTTAAGCCATCGATAGCCGCTCAAAGGGCAAACGCGCGAATCCTGCACTTTTCGGCAAATTCCTTTATCGGCGATATCCTTTGGCAGAAACTTTGTTGAGTCTGCATTATGCGTAACAACGGGTTGAGGATCTTTTGTCAGTAAAGGTTTTGAGCTTACGCCCAGATCCCAGGATATTTTCCGCGAAGTCTTTAAATAAGACGCACCGGCTAAGAACAGCTTGTTCGTCTTTTCATCGCCTTCATCCATCTTAAGCGTCGTTAAAATATCCCGATTTGTTTGAGCAGCAGCAGCTGAAAATACGTCATCAAATGCGTCATATTCTGCTTTAATTTCGGAAAGAGATCTTTGACTGCTTAAAGAAAAATGCCTGACAAATCTCGGAAGATCATACACGAGGTGCGCATCGATCCCGTCAAATAGGATCTCCGTCATCGTCTCGTATTTATCTTTGAATTCCTTTGTTTTATTAGCTGCCTGAGCCTTTTCGTAATACTTTTTCCAATGAGACTCTACGGCATCGGTCCCACTTTTTTCATACAGATCCCTGTTAAATTTGTATGCGTCATAGAAGCCAACGATCATCTCCATCTTCTCGGTCGGGTGACGGGTTTTATTTGCCAGCACCTTTTCAAATTCAAATTTTGTCGTGTAATAGTAGATCGTCGGAAACAGATCCGCGAAATCGCCGGTTTTTAGAAAATTCTCCCTTGAATTTCCGAGTTGTTCAAGGATCCCGGAGACCTCACGCGCGCGAATCAAACGTTTTTCAAGATCTTCATTGTCAAAGAACGGCAATACATCAGCTTCACTACATTCTTCTTTGCAGCTTACTAATTCGATACCCGGGTCGGTCCCGACAGCCGGGCCACTATTTTGGCTGCGGTCAAAACAACTCCCGTCGATCACGAGAAGCAGCAAAAGAAGAAATTTATTACGCACCCCGGAAATCTTAAATTGAGATCTGTTTTTATTTGCCTTCCTTTGCTTCATCGATTTCCGGCCCCAAATGTTCATAAGCTATGAACCACATTTCGCCGCGTCTTTGATAAACTCCCAAACCCCGAAAAGTGCCTTCTATTTTATTGTCACCGCTCTTTCCGTCCACCATGAATTTCCCGGTCACAACTGCAGTATTTTCGATCAGCTTTATTTTCAGATCCTCAAAATCTGCCGATTCAAATTTGAGGTCTCCCTTTTTGTAGAGATCGAGCAATTCATTTTTTTTCAGAAGATCGCCATTCGGTAAAACTAAGGAATAATTTTCCAGCAGATGCTTTTCAAACGCCCCAAAGTCGTTACGCTTTTCAGCAATGGCAATTTTTCGTTGGAGCTGCATTATCTCCTGGAGCGCCTGCTGCTCCGAGATCGGCACTTTAGATGACTCCGCTTCTGCACAGAAAGATGCTCCTACGGCTAATAAAAATAGTAGTAAAAGATGTTTCATAGCACTGTCCGGTAATTATTCCCAGAATTATAGCACGCCGTATTTCGCAGACAGGAGGGCGGATCCGGGTCACTTGGCGCAAAAAAAATTTTGACATATCCAATATTCTCTAATAACTTAGGATTCATTTCTTTGATCTGCAAATAAACACGATCACCAATGCAATCTGTTCCGATACTTAAATTCGAGGAAGTCACAAAAACTTTTGCGGGTGAAAGTGCGGTTTGCGCGCTTGATCGTATTTCTTTTGAAATAATGCCCGGAGAAATGGTTGCGGTGATGGGTCCTTCGGGTTCCGGAAAATCTACGCTGCTCAATCTGGCGTGCGGGCTCGATTCGGCTTCCTCGGGAAAGATCTTGCTTGAGGGCACGGATCTTACCTCGCTAAACGATGACGATCGCACGCGTCTGAGGCGCGATAAGATCGGAATGATCTTCCAGACGTTTAATCTATTGCCGACACTGACGGCACTCGAAAACGTGTCCCTGCCGCTTAGGTTTCAGGGAACCCGGCAAAAAGAGAGCGAAGTACGCGCACGGGAAATGCTAGAGGAAGTAGGTTTATCGGAACGCGTGTTACACCTTCCCGATCAAATGTCAGGCGGCGAACGCCAACGCGTAGCAATTGCGCGCGCTTTGGTTTTTAATCCGACACTCCTTCTAGCCGATGAACCAACCGGGAATCTTGATTCGAAAAACGGCGAAGATATCCTGCATATTCTAAAAACCCGC
>JBGTEI010000530.1:0-1881 GCA_041747875.1 Pyrinomonadaceae bacterium
AACCTTTGCGCCCTTTGCGCCCTTTGCGCCCTTTGCGTCCTTTGCGGTTCATAATTCTTCAGATTCGTTCGACCAGGTGATCCTAACTTGTCCATCAAACGTCGCGGCAAACATCCTTCCGCAGCTCGATGACACGGAAAAACAAAGGCTGCAAAACATAAAATACCAGGGCATCGTCTGCGCCTCGGTTTTAACAAAAACTTCACTTTCAGAATTTTACGTAACTAATATCACGGACGAGACGCCATTTACAGGAATTATCGAGATGTCGGCGCTTGTTGATAAAAAGGAATTCGGCGGAAATGCGCTTGTCTATCTGCCAAAGTATGTCGCGCCGGATGACGAATTATTTGAAAAGTCAGACAATGAGATCGAAGATATATTCCTTACGGCGCTCGAGAAGATGTATCCGCATTTTAAGAGAAACGATGTCGTGGAATTTAAGATCTCACGTGTAAGGCAGGTTTTCCCGCTTCCGACTTTGGAGTATTCCGATAATGTGCCTGGCGTGAAAACGTCGATTGAAAATGTTTTTATAGTAAATTCCGCGCAGATCACAAATGGAACATTAAATGTAAATGAAACCATTCAATTAGCGGAGAGGTTCTTTGAACAGTTAAAAATTGAAAAAGTTTAATTATGAAGGTCAATAATATTACGGAAAGAACTTTTAATTTTTCGGTAAGAATTATTAAGCTTTGCCAGTTTCTAAATAAGAAATATGTACTTGAAAATAATATCTTGGCTAAACAACTTTTGCGTTCGGGAACCTCTATTGGCGCAAATGTAGAAGAGGCGCAAGCGGGACAGAGCAGGAAAGATTTTATAAAAAAATGGCAATTGCGTTAAAGGAAGCACGCGAAACAAATTATTGGTTGAGATTACTCGAAGCAAGCGAAATTCTGCCAAAAGAAAAACTAACAGAAATGATAAAAGAATCCGATGAACTGAAACGAATTATTGGAGCAATAATCGTGTCATCCAAGAAGTAACTTTTTTAATTTCTAAATTTTAATTTTTAATTATGTTAGCAAGTTTAAGTCTAGATCTCGACAATAAATGGTCGTATATGAAAACGCACGGCGATCCGGGTTGGGAATCCTATCCTTCCTATCTTGATACGGTCGTTCCGCGTTCGCTTGAGTTTTTAAAGACGCGCGATCTGAATATTACTTACTTTATCGTCGGGCAGGATGCTGCTCTTGAGAAAAATCACGAAGCGCTTTCGCTTATTTCAAAAGACGGACACGAGATCGGGAATCATTCTTTCAAACATGAACCGTGGCTTCATCTTTATTCAAAAGAAGACCTGATCGAAGAGTTTGAGAAAACGGAGAATGCGATCGCAAATATCACAGACCAGAAATTGAAGGGTTTTCGCGGTCCGGGGTATTCGCTTTCACCGACTGTGTTGGAAGTGCTGTCAGATCGAAACTACGAATACGATTGCTCGACGCTTCCGACCTATATCGCGCCGCTTGCAAGAGCTTATTATTTCTTTAAAGCACCCGAAATGTCTGACGAGGAACGCGAAAAAAGGAAGAAATTGTTTGGAAAGTTCAGCGATGGTTTTCAGAGTTTAAAGCCTTATAAATGGCAGGTTGGAGAAAAAGAGATCACGGAGATCCCGGTTACAACGCTGCCCGTTTTTAAAACGCCGATCCACGCTAGCTATGTAATTTATCTTTCAACCTTTTCAAAAATTGCAGCACGAACTTATTGGCGGGCTGCGCTAAAAATGTGCAAGGGTTCGGGTGTTCAGCCTTCGCTTTTGCTTCATCCGCTTGATTTTCTTTCGGGCGAAGATGCACCCGAACTTAAATTTTTCCCGGCGATGAATCTCGCGATCGAGGAGAAATTAGAATTTGTCAGCGAGATCCT
>JBGTEI010000531.1:0-9078 GCA_041747875.1 Pyrinomonadaceae bacterium
CTTTCGGCTTCAAATCGAAGAACCAGAGTCGCCTGTGTATTTGAAGCACGCACTAATCCCCAACCTTTATCAAATAAAATTCGCGCTCCGTCAATATCTATTACTTCGTTTGTTTTCTTAAATTCTTGTGTTAATTGGCGAACAATTTCAAATTTTTTCTCATCGGGACAATCAATTCTAATCTCCGGAGTGTTGTAATATTGAGGCAAATCGGCTAAAAACTCAGATAACGATTTTTCATCATTGGATAAAATCTCCAAAAGACGCGCTCCTGAATAAATCGCATCATCAAAGCCGAAAAATCGGTCGGCAAAGTAGATGTGTCAACTCATCTCGCCTGCCAAGACAGCATTGGTTTCTTTCATTTTTGCTTTGATAAGTGAATGACCAACCTTCGACATAATCGCCTTTCCGCCGTGATTTTCAATATCATCAAACAATCGTTGTGAGCATTTTACCTCCGCAATAAATGTTCCGCCTTTTCGTTTTTCCAAGATTGATCGGGAGAAAATAGACATCAAATCATCCCCCCAAATAATGTTTCCTTTTTCATCAGCTACACCAATTCTGTCGCCATCTCCATCGAAAGCAATAGCTAAGTCAGCTTCATGTGTAAGAATCGTATTAATTGCGTCTTGCATATTTTTAGCAACGGTTGGATCAGGATGATGATTTGGAAAACTGCTGTCAGGCTCAATAAATAATTCAATAATTTCACAGCCTAATTGTTTATAAAGCGGGGCACCAATAATTCCGCCGATTCCGTTTCCGGCATCAACCACTACTTTTAACTTTCTGCTTCCCAGATTAATATTTTCTTTAACAAAATTAGTGTATTTAGCTGAAATATCTTTTTTCGTAACTGTTCCCTTTCCGCTTGAAAAAGAACCCGATAAGGCTATTTCTTTAATTTGTTGAATTTGCTTACTGTGAAGGGTTGTTTTATTCAGACATAATTTAAATCCGTTAAATTCTGCTGGATTATGTGAGCCGGTAATCATTACTCCTGCTTCAACCTCTTCGGTAAAAAGCGTAAAATACAAAAGCGGAGTTGGAATCATACCAACATTAAGGACATTTAATCCTGTTTGATTTAAGCCCTCAACAAATAGATTAGCGAAAATTGGTGAACTCTCCCGAGCATCATAGCCCAAGCTAACACGAGTAACTCCTTTTTTAACAAAATATGTCCCAATTGCTTTGGATAAGAGACTGACTGTTTTGTGCGTCAAGTCTGTTCCAACTAAACCACGAATGTCATACTCTCGAAAGATGTGTTGATTCATTAGTTATATTATATTCTTAGCTTAGGAAAATAAATAAGTTTGCTACTAATTTGCTTGCAAAATATACCAAGTTGGTCCAACCTTACCTTTGTATGTCGGTGAAAAAGAACCGAGAATTTTATCTAAAGATTCGAGCATACCCGATATTATTCCCAATTCTTGCACTCCTAATTAAAAATCATAATAATTTTCTCTAGCTAAATTCACGAATAAATTAATAACTTCGTAAAGTTTTGTTGTAGTAACTTTTATAGAACAATTATATGAACTTTTGCCGATGTTTTTGCCGATTGAAAATAGATGGTACAAGTGTACCCCATTGTTAGGACAGTTTTGAAGGTAAAATAAGGAGTTGACCCACCCCCATTTTTAGCACCGTTCTAAAGTAGAGAAATTCGAGTCTTTGATATAGCCTGCTACCGCCTGGTTCGGCGTCAGTCCGTTTAGTGAACTGTGTGGTCTGAAGCCGTTGTAATCGTCCCTGAATGCCTCGATCTTCTCCTTTGCGTCTTCGATCGAAAGGAACCAATTCGTGTTCAGACATTCATCTCTAAAGCTTCCGTTAAACGATTCGATAAAAGGATTATCCGTTGGTTTTCCGGGTCTTGAGAAATCAAGGATAACCTTGTTGTCGTGAGCCCACTTGTCCATCGCCTTCGAGATAAACTCCGATCCGTTGTCCACCTGGATCCGGTCGGGAACCAATCCCCGGAATATTCTGATACCTTCAAGAACATCGACTACATCGTGTCCCTTCATCGATTGTCCGGCTGCGATCTCAAGGCATTCCCGACTAAAATTATCCAAGTTAACGCCCTGAATCTTCTTCCGTCAAATAGATTATCTGCCACAAAGTCCATGCTCCATGACTGGTGAGGCGCGGTCGGCTTAAATCTATCAAGCCGATGCGCTGCCGCACGGCACCTTCGCGGGCGTTTGCTCCTGAGATTGAGCCCTTCTTCCCTGTAAATACGGTACGTCCGCTTATGATTATCCTTGAATCCTTCCCGGCGAAGCAGAATATGGATCCGCCAGAATCCGTACCTCACTCTCGTTTCTGCGATCTCACGCATCCGTTGCCTCAGAGCCGTCTCGTCCCGCAAACGCCGCTTCTCGTAATAAAATACCGTCCGGCTTAGCATGACCGCTGCGCAAGCTTTCCGCTTCGAGACCCGGTATTCATCGATCAGACCCGCAGCAGCCTTGCGCCGCTGGCGGGCCGTCAGAACTTTTTTTTGAGCACATCCTGGAGCATCTGCTTATCAAGCGTCAGATCCGCCACGATCCGCTTGAGCTGAGCGTTCTCCTCCTCAAGCTGCTTGAGCTTCCTCAGTTCCCCGGGTCCAAGTCCGCCGTACTTCCGTTGCCAACGGCATTATAGAATGTCGCCTCGCTGATTACCATCTTCCGGCATACTTCCGCTACTCTTACTCCCGTCTCCGCCTGCTTTAACGCAAAGACGATCTGCTGCTCCGTAAACTTTGTCTTTTTCATGGCAATTCCCCCTATTATACGTCATTAATATTGCCCGAAATTCTCTAGTTTAGACTGGTACTGTTTTTAGGGGGGAGGTCACCCAACGAGTCCGGGATGGTTTTTGAACCTTACGAAACGCATCGTCGAAAAATATTCTTTGAGTATTCCAGTTGTTTCATCGAAAATAAGTATTTTGCCGACATTCTAGCCCTATAGTCCGATTGCATTAATCTATTGCCGATCCATTATCGGTGTTATGGGGAGTCACTTTCCGATACAGAACGTCGCAAATATTTCGGTCAACATATCTTCCGTCGTTGTTTCGCCGGTGATCTCGCCGAGGTAGCGGATGGCGTTGTGTAGTCCGATGAGGACGATCTCTTCGCTCATTTTCTCTTCGAGCTGCGTGATCGAGCTTTGAATTTCAGCGAGGGAACGAAGCAGAAGATCCTGATGCCGGGCATCTGAGACTAGAAATCCTGCGTTATCAATATCTTCAGGAGCAAAAGGCTTGACGATCGCATCCTGAAGCAGATCAAGTCCCTCTCCTGTCTTTGCGGAGATCTTTACTATTGCAGAGCTTGAGGATCCGATCGCGGCTTTTATCTCTCCCGGAATATCGGAATCAATATCTGAAATATCTATCTTATTTACCGCAAACAAACGGCGTAAGTCTTTTGTTTCTTCAAGGATCTCTTTATCTTCGCCATGAAGTCTGTCAGCGCTGTCGAGTAGAACAACTACCAGATCGGCATCGACCATAGCGCGTCTGGCACGTTCTACTCCGATACTTTCGACGGTATCGATCGTTTCGCGCAAACCGGCGGTGTCAACGAGAGAGATCGGGATGGAATTGATCGTAAAACTTTCGCGGAGTTGGTCACGCGTTGTGCCAGGAATTTCCGTCACGATCGCCCGGTCTTGTCCCAGTAAAGCATTGAACAGACTTGATTTACCAACATTCGGACGTCCAACGAGCGCAACCTTTATTCCTTCACGCAAGAGTTTTCCCGCCTGAAATGTCTTTGTCAGCTTCTCAATTTCCCCAATTATAACTTGCAGGTTCTCTCGTATTCTCTCGTTTTGAACATCCGGAAGATCATCCTCGACAAACTCAAGCGCAGATTCGAGGACTACTATGACGCTTAGCAGATCGTCCTTGAGCGGTTGTAGCTGGTGTGAGAATTCGCCGCGGAGTTGGCGAATCGCCTGTCTTGTCATCGCAACGCTATTTGCATCGATCAGATCACGGATCGCTTCGGCCTGCGAAAGATCCATCCGGCCATTGGCCAGCGCGCGAAGTGTAAATTCACCCGGATCGGCAAGCCGTGCGTCAAATTTTAAACAAACGTCGAGAATTCTGCGAAGTACGACGGGCGAACCATGTCCGCTTATTTCGATTATGTCTTCACCCGTAAACGAATTCGGACCTTTGAAATAAGTGATCAAAGCCTCGTCAATAATTTCATTTGTGTCCGGGTCGTGAAGTCTGTGAAGGTAGGTTCTTCTGGGAGCGGGTTTGAGATCCGCCGAATTCGTCAATTTCGCAGCGATCTCAAGCGAACGATCGCCGCTTAGGCGGATCACGCCGATCCCACTTCGGGCAAGAGCTGTTGCCAATGCTGCAATTGTTTCCATACAGGAACCAGTGTCCGTAGCCCGACCGTTAGGAAGGGCTTCTGCGGGTCATCTATAAAGTCGAACGTTGCCTGATGACGATGGAAGCCCGTGCTCACGCGTGGGCTACGGACAGGTGTTCCCCGCATTAGAAATAATCTTTTTATTTTTGGCGAACCTGAAGCCGCCGGTCATGTCCGTCCCCGACCGATTCCGTGATCAGATCTTCCTGATCCTGAAGTACAACGTGGATCGCGCGTCTTTCGCTTGAAGTCAAAACGCCAAACGTGAAAGGAATTCCCTTATCCCGTACACGCTGCGCGGCAAAATTTGCCATCGCGTGAAGCTCGGCCTTTCTCGTTTGACGAAAACCGCCGGCATCGCATATGATTCGATGCTTTCGGTCAAGTTCCCGGCCGAAGAGCTGAAAAAGCAAAGTTTCAAATGCGTCGAGCAATTCGCCGTTCTCACTCAAAACCATATCTTCATCGTCGCCGCTAAAGCTTAAGATACAGCCTTCATCTTCTTCCCATTCGGAAGATACCTTTAGATCAAAACCCAAATCTCCAATTATTTCGGTCAGAAATTTCCCAGCTTGTTCACAAACTTCGTTCATAATTCTTAAGTAGCAGGTGCGTTTTCAAGTGCTTTCCCGCTTGCGTCCGTCGGTTCATCGGTTTTATTCATCCAGTTGATCAGCATTTGCTGAGCAAACATAAAGATGTTTCCGGTAAACCAGTATAGCAAAAGTCCGGAAGGCGCAGACCACATCACCCAAAGCATCATTATCGGCATGATATAGGTCATCATCTTCTGCTGCATCTGCTGTTCGGGCGTAACTGTTGGCGTCGTCGGTGAAAACTTAAATGACAATACCATCGATATCGCAAAGGCGAATTCCAGTATGTGATAAGGATCAGCTGACGAAAGATCAGGCAGCCACATAAACGCTTCCTGCCGGAAACCGAGATATATCGATACGGTAATATATAGCGCAAAAATTAGCGGAAACTGCAGCAGCATCGGCAGACACCCGCCGATCGGTACAGAATCCTTGGTCATCCGGAGCTGGTCCATCTGAAGCTTTCGCATCTCAGGATCATCATTCGGAACTCCCTTCTTCTGCATCGCTTTGACCTTATCCTGAAGCGCTTTCATCTTCGGCGCATTCTTCTGCGCCTTCTTAAACGACTTCGAAGAATACCAGCGCAGCGGAAACAAGAATGAATAAAACAACAGTGTGAAAAGTATTATCGAAAGGCCGTAATTGTGCGTAAATCCATACAGAAACCGAAGACAATACATGATCGGAACCGAAAGCGGTTTGGTTATAAACTTAAGCATTCCGTAGTTTATAAAGTCTTCAATGTCGATCATTCTGCCGACTTTCTGCGAGAGGCTCTTGTTGTAATGCGTCAATACGAAATAATCTTTGGTTCCGGTATAAACCCTTGTCGCCGTGCCGTCTGCGGGGATCGGAACATACGCCGTCATTAAATGTTTCACCGCTGACTTACTTTCACTTCGCGTGATCCAGGAAATGATCCCGTCAAAATAAGGCGCCGTTTCAACCTCAAACTTTTGCGAACGAAATTCGATCCCGCGTGTTTTAACAGACGGAATCGCCGCCATTGCAAAATATGTGTCGCCGATCCCGGCCCAATCCAGTTCACCGTCTAGCTTTACCGAACCCGTATCCTTTCCGCTTTCAAGGATCGAAGCTGCGTATTCACGATTTGCTTCGCCATCCATAAAGGCCACCCCTTCGGGTTCAACGGTGTAATAATTGTACCGCTCGATATTCTGATCACCGATACTTGGGCCAATCACCAAACGCGCAGTCGGTATCGGTTTACCGTCCTTTGTGAGTTTTACCGAGACATCCGTCACATAACTATTTGCGTGAAACAGAAAACTCTTTGTGATCTCAGTTCCGTCACCTTTCGTCAGAATAAAATCGATCTGCTTGGTTTCTTCGCCTTTAAGTTCCACAGTATCTTCATTTACAGATACCGTATAATTCCTGCCGTTTATAAACCCGTCAAGATCCTTATCCCCGGTGTCGAGTAAAAACGGAACTTCCCTCGGTTCGCGTTTTAAACCTTCCGGTGAGATCAATTGAAGCGGGATCTCTTTTTCCTTTGTCGATCCCTCCGCGTATACCGGTTTTCTTTCGTCGCTATTTTCCGAATCGTTGAGTTTCAATATCCAACTTGTCGCAACTGCGCCTTTAGAATCGAGTTTTACCTGATAAAGCGGCGTATTGATCGAGACAGTTTTATTCGGAACTTCATCTGCAGCCGGAGGAGGTGTTTCAGTTTCAGCTTTCTCTGGAGATTGCTGAGGCTCAGGGGCGGCATTTACATTTGTATTGGCAGTATTCGTTTGAGCAACATTCGCATTTGTATTCGCTACGTCAGCCGGCGGCGGCGTTGGAGCAAAAAAATAGCCCCAACCACTGAGTACAACCAGTGATAAAACGGCGGCTAAAAGAAATCTGCTTTGATTTTGTTGTTTATTTGGATCTTCCATTAATTATATCTTTGCGAATCATTTCACGGGATCGTGTCCGCCCTCACAAAACGGCTGACAACGACAAATCCTTTTTACGCCCATCCAGCTCCCGCGAATGGCTCCGTGTTTTTCCACCGCCCTTAGCGCATATTCCGAACATGTCGGCGTAAATCTACAGGAAGGCGGCAAAAAAGGCGATAGAAACATTTTGTAGAGCTTAATTAAATCTATAAATAAATACTTCATTATGATTAATCTACGACGCTTCCCTCGCCTTTGTTTATTTCAAGTTGAATTTGTTTGACTTCCGAGACAATTCGCCGGAATTCAGCAAGCGGCTCTTCGAGTTTCACATCAAGCAATTCTCTTCGAGCGTTTAAAACCCAATCATACTTGAGATCGAGTTCGTTGAGCTCCGCTTTACTCAATCTAAAGGTCTCACGCAATAGACGCTTTGTGCGATTTCGCTGTACAGCATTACCGATCGCTTTTTTTGAAGCCGTAATACCTATACGCTGAAAAGACGTTTCTGACGGCAAAACGAAAGCTGTCATAAAACGTCCTTTGATACGCCTACCATTTTCGTAAACCTTCTGAAAATCGCTCCTTTTACGGATACGGTTCTCCTTCGGTAAACGAAATTTTAATAGTGAAACGGTGTCAGCCTCTTGCGGCCTTTTGCCCTGCGGCGCTTGATCACATTGCGTCCCCCGACGGTGGCCATTCTCGATCTGAAGCCGTGTTTCTTCGCTCTGCGGCGGTTGTTTGGTTGATAAGTTCTTTTTGGCATACTTTTCCATCCTCTCACTCAAAAGTGAAACTCTAGATTCTATGGATTTTGGGGGATCATGTCAAAGGCTGGGTGAAAGTAACAAGTGACGGGTGACAAGATGTAGATCATCATCAACGACATTGTTATCACTTTGTTGAATATTTATAAAACACCCGACTAGCTTAACCGACCCTTGCCAATTGTCACCCGTTACTTCTTTCTTGTTTCTTGTCACTCGTAACTTGTCACTTCTCACCCGTCACTTTCCTTACGACCTTTCTCCCCACGACCTCGATCTCCCCCGCAGCTATTCTCCTAACGGCTTCAACATAAGATTCGTGTTCATAAACAATAATTCTCTTTGAAAGAGTTTCCGCCGAATCGTCATCTTTTACCTCAACCGCTTTTTGCAGAATTATCGCGCCGTGATCAAGATGTTCATCAACAAAGTGGACCGTACAGCCCGAAACCTTTGCGCCATACTCAATGGCCTGCTCGTGAGCTTCTAACCCCTTGAAACTCGGCAGCAGACTCGGATGAATATTCACGATCCAGTTGCGATAAGCTCTTACAAAATATGGTGAAAGAAGCCGCATATAGCCGGCAAGACAAAGTAACTCAACACCATTTTTTTTCAGTTCTTCAACGATCTCGTGATCGTGATCTTCCCGATTACGACCCTTTCTGGTGATCGCGATTGTATTGATCCCGAGCCTTAGTGCCTTGTCCAAGCCTGGTGCCTTAGATCTGTCGCTGATCACAACAGCAACTTCAGAATCAGGGATCAACCCATTCTGAACCGCTTCTGCGATCGCAACCATATTCGACCCGCGACCTGAAATTAAAATGCCGATTTTCATAAATTTTGCCACAGAGGACACAGAGTTCACAGAGATATTCTCTTGATTCTATCGACCAACCATTTCTCACTAAAATCTATTAACAATCCGCGTTTGAGGTTCGTTGCTTTCAAATAAGAAAGTACTTGTGCTGTCGCAACCGCCGGAAGTTTTGCCAATGATTTTATCCCGACAATAACTTCATTTTTTACCAATATATCCAATCTATGTCCTTTAATGATTTTACCTTTTTAGATCACGTCTACTTCAATTTGTCGTCGAAACTAGATGTTTCTCAAAGTAAACTCATGGCACAAAGCTTCCTCATAAATAGATTCCAGTAAACCAGAACCCAACGTTTTATGTACTTCTATAGCCGCCTCTATTATCTCGTGTGTAAGGAGATCCAACATAAACTTAAACACTGTGGGTCATAAATAGTTGAGTGTAAAAACCACCGTGTTTTCCGTGCCCTCCGTGGCTAAATTTTCTTTTTCCTAATTCAGAATAACCTGTCTATTTCCATCTGCGACCTTTCCGATCTAAAAACACTCTTCACCCAAACCTGTTATAT
>JBGTEI010000532.1:0-8150 GCA_041747875.1 Pyrinomonadaceae bacterium
CGCGGCCTTACCGATAGTTTCCAGGGTATTGTTTCTGCTTGAGATCCTGGGTGCCGTAATATTCCTCGTTTGGTTTCTGCGCTCAAAACGGTTGTCAGACAGAATTCAGGTCAGACACCAAAGAATTTTCAGAGCGATCCGAAAGGTTATTCCCTTTGGCCTGGCGTTGTTTTCAATTTCCGTTCTGGCGAATATCTTTGGCTTTGTAAGTCTTTCTTCGGTAATTGGCAACGGGATATTTCGTACCGCTTATGTGGCCCTGATCCTTTATGCGGCAGTTCAGATCATTGAGAGTTTGTTGACGTTTGCATTTCGGATAAGACCGCTATCGCTTTTGAATATGGTACAGAAGCACCGCCGGACGCTTCAGTTCAAGACGTTTCGAATTATTAAGTGGCTTGCGGTCATTGCATGGGTGTTTGTCACGCTTCGAATTTTCTCAATTTCGGACGCCGTGATCAAATATGTGACTTCGGTCGCAACTTCAGAACTCGTAATTGGCTCGATCGCAATTTCGCTCAGCGACCTTTTTATTTTTGCAATAACGATCTGGCTTGCGTTCGCAATTTCTAGAGCCGTACGTTTTATTTTGGAAGAAGACGTCTATTTGCGATTGAATTTGGCGGGCGGCGTACCATATGCAGTATCTACGATGCTCCATTATTCGTTACTCGTAATCGGTTTTATCCTGGCGATCGCGGCGTTGGGAATCGACTTAACAAAATTCACGATCCTCGCCGGGGCATTTGGCGTTGGACTGGGTTTTGGTATGCAGAATATCGTTAACAATTTTGTATCCGGATTAATTTTGCTTTTTGAACGGCCCGTAAAGGTCGATGATTATGTACAGGTCGGAACGCATCAGGGTGATCTAAAGCAGATAGGTCTGCGTGCAAGCGTTTTACGAACAGTTGATGGCTCTGAAATAATTGTCCCTAACGGGCAGCTTATCTCCGAAGAAGTTACAAACTGGACATTATCTGACAGGCAGCGACGTCTGGAAGTAAATGTTGGTGTAGCCTATGGCAGCGATCCGCGGCAAATAATGGGAATGCTTACTGAGGTCGCGCTTGGACATGAAGATATCTTAAAGGATCCTCAGCCACAAGCAATTTTTGTCGGCTTTGGAGATAATTCGCTTGATTTTCAGCTGCGTGCTTGGACCGACAGCGAACAATGGGTGGTCGTTAGAAGTGATATCACGCTTGGGGTACACGACACTTTGGAGGAATCGAATATCGAGATCCCGTTCCCGCAGCGAGATCTGCATTTGCGCGGTATCGACGAAAAAACGCTCAATAGATTGCTTGAAAAAGAGAGTGCAAAAAAGAAATAAATTAACCGCGTGAGCGCTCGAGCAGAGTCATCGTTAAAACGCCAAGTAAAACAAGTGTCTCGTCGTCAGATTCGATCTTCGCCTGCGGCTCAAGTTTAAATTTACTTTCAAGAAAAGCCGGTTCTTTTTTTAATCGCAAAATTGTTTCCTGATTCATCCGCGAAACCAAATACGCCGGGTTGAATACATAACCGGAAAATATACCAATGATCGGAATTTCACCAACAAAGGAATCGATCACTTTGATCCAGGCATTTTCTTCGCGAATCTCCATCACCTGACGATCATTGGCATCGAAGATCAAATAATGCGCCTTTAAAATAGATCGCATCCCTTTTCGTTTTATCGAGCCGAGTACATTTCCCGCGGCATCCGTAAAACGATATGAAGCAGAAAAATCAATTATCCGGTCTGCTTTGATGTTGAAGAGCAGCTGAGTCTTATTCTCATCTGCGAAAACCCCAATGTCTTCTTTTAGCTTAAACATCTTTTGCTTTACATAACCGATCAAAGCGCCATTTGCATCGCGAATATATATTTGACTGGCCAATGCGAGTATCTTAAAGCTTAATTCGATCGGGTAGTTCATAGTATGCTCACTTTTAAATATAGATTTGCTTTTCCGGAAATTCCATAAGTTGAAATTAATCGGCTCTTACTTTTCTTTCAACCCTTTTACTTATACCACAAGTTATCTCGTACGATATTGTTCCAATTTCCCCGGCAAGGTCACTAGCGGAAATTCGCTCAACTCCGGATCCACCGATCAGAATAACCAGATCTTCCTGTTCGACATCTTTTACATCGGTTACATCTACAATCGTCCAATCCATCGATACTTTCCCAATAACCGGAACTTTGATTCCGCGTACGATCGCGTGCCCCTTTCCTGAAAGATTTCGCCGAAATCCATCCTGATATCCGATCGGGATCGATGCAAGTATAGAATCTCTATTTAGAATGTGTGTTCGGCTGTAGCCTACCGTTTCACCACTTGGTACCCTCTTCAGATAAGCGATCCTCGAGTTTAAAGACAACACGGGTTTTAGATCAGGATTTGGAACCTCTTTTGGCAAAATGTCGTCACCCAAACCATAAAGCACGCCTCCGAGTCTGATCATATTTCCGTATGAATCGGGATGAGCGACACTGGCCGGAGAATTCGCCAGATCTCTATAAACAGGATTAAAACCATTATCGCGGAGCATTTCGACCGAATTGTTAAAGCGTTCTATCTGGAGATTTGTAAATTCTATTTCATTTAGATCGTCGGCTGCCGCAAAATGTGTCATCACACCTTCTAAATGTATGTTTTTAAACTGCTTGAGTCCATCAGCAAATTCGATGAGTTCGTCATACCTTACACCGATCCGGTTCATTCCGGTATCGATCTTCAGGTGAAATTCCGCGACCGAATTTCTATCTCTCGCCGCTGCATTAAACAATTCCGCTTGCTCCAATTGATAAATTACGGGTGTTAAATTGTAATTCAGAAGATCCGTTTCTTGTCCTTTCCAAAAGCTTCCCAAACACAGAATTCGTTTCCGGATGCCTGCTTTCCTGAGTTCTACACCCTCTTGAGGCAGCGCAACGCCAAACCAATCAACGCCTTCGATCTCGAACCGACGCGCGCAATCTACTGCTCCGTGTCCGTAGGCGTCAGCTTTGACGATCGCCATGTACTGAATTTCCGCGCCGACAAACTTCTTAACGGAGTGGAAATTGTAAGCCAAATTATCTAAATTTATTTCGGTCCAGGTCGGACGATATATGTTTTCCAGACTCATTTACAATTAATGCTTAGACAATTTTGACCTCGTCTAATTGTTTGACCTTTCAGGCATTACCAGTTATTTCTTTGGACCAGATGTGTGATGTGCGCGGTGTGATGTTTTGAATGCCAGGCATAGAGTGCAAGAAATTTATCGAGCCCCCATTCTCCGGAATCCGGATGGATGAGTTTGCGGCCAAAATCCGCATCGCTCATCGAATTTAGAATCACAGCCCAGCGTGCGTGGACTCCGTCAATTATCTGCATCGAGGCCTCGGTCGGTAGTTTGCTATCCGAAAGTTCGGCCCAGCGATCTTCATAATAAGGGCGTATCGTCGGCAATTCTTCAGTTAAGGCTAACTTAAAACGGCATAAGGAATTTATGTGGCTGTCTGCAATATGATGTACGACCTGTCTGACGGTCCATCCGCCGGGCCGATATTGAGTATCAAGTTGTGAATCATCAAGATCTGCTACGGCATTTTTTATCCTCGAGGGCAGTTCCAGGATCGTTTGAATATATGATCGTCTTACCTCAGAGGTGATCTCAATATCGGAATCAAATTGTCCTATCGGAAATCTTAGATCTTCGCTCATTTCTATTCTCCAAAATAGTTTTCAAATCGTGTGAATTCTTTTAAGAATGCGAGTTTTATCGACCCCGTCGGACCATTACGCTGTTTTGATATTAAAATTTCAGCGACATTGGCATTCTCTTCTGAAGGTTTGTAGTATTCCTCGCGATAAATAAATGCGACAACGTCTGCATCCTGCTCGATCGAACCGGATTCTCTTAAGTCAGACATCAGCGGCCGCGGCGGATTTCTCGCCTCGGGCGCGCGTGAAAGCTGTGAGATCGCGATGACTGGAACATCAAGTTCCTTCGCAAGCCCTTTTAGTTCACGTGAAATTTTTGAAACTTCCTGCTGCCGGGATTCCGCTCGTCCGGATCCCGACATCAGCTGCATATAATCTACAACGATCAGATCCAGTTTCTTCTGTTCGGCTGCTAAACGACGAGATTTTGCACGCATTTCTAAAATTGATATCCCCGCGGTATCGTCAATAAAAATTCCGGCTTCCGATAAGGTTCCGATCGCCTGAGCCAGTCTGCCCCATTCTTCGCGTGTCAGATACCCCGTGCGGAACCGATGGGCGTCAACACGTGCCTCGGAGCTCAGCATGCGCATTACTAGCTGTTCTTTAGACATTTCAAGTGAAAATACAGCAACAATCGCACCCTCCTGTACTGCTGCATTTTGCGCGATGTTGAGACCCAACGCGGTTTTCCCCATTGATGGTCTCGCGGCGACTATTATTAAGTCGGATTTTTGAAGACCCGAGGTCATTTCATCAAGTTCTCGGTAACCCGTGGCAAGTCCTGTAAGTGCGTGAGTTTCACGTTTGGCATATTCTTCGACCTTTGCAAGAACCGTCTCCGCGACAGGCTTTACATGCGAAAAACCTTGCCGCGTGCGTTCGTCGGCAAGTGCAAAGATCATCTGTTCGGCTTTGTCCAAAACCAATGCGGCATCTTCTTCTTCGGCCAATGCCTCGCTGACGATCTGGTTACAAGCCTTGATCAAATTTCTCGTAACGGCCTTTTCGTGAACAACTTTCGCGTATTCAATGATATTTGAAAAATGCGGCAAGCCATACGTGAGATTTGTTATCGCCGTAACACCGCCGATCGAATCTATCTGACCAACCTTTTTAAGTTCTTCGCCAATAAGTATCGGATCGATCGTCAGACCCTTTTCGAAAAGTTTAACCATCGATTGATATATCCAGCGGTTACGCGGGGAATAAAAATCTTCGGGACCGAGGAGTTCGACTGCTTGCGAGATCAATGCGTTGTCAAGCAAAATGGCGCCTAAAATAACGCGTTCGCTTTCGTCGCTAGAAGGAAGCGGTTTTTCTAAATATTGCTCACGCATCATTTTCGGATTCGAATTGGCCATCTATTCGCGAATGGTTCTGAAGTTTTGGTAAAGGAATTCTGCCCGTTTTCTTTGTAGAAAAAAGACTGCAAACTTATAAAAAGTTTGCAGTCTTTAGATGCTACTACAATCCTCAAAAACAAACAAAGATCGTCTGAATTCGAACTTGTTCTCTATTCATCTGCTGTTTCCACAGCATCTTCTGCCGGGGCCGGTTCGTCAATATGCTCTTGAATAACTTCGCCTTCCACCTTTACAGTGATCGGAAGTTCGAGTGTAACTTCACGGTGAAGTCTCACCGGGATCGTGTAATCTCCTACTTCCTTAATCGGACTCTTCAAGGTGATCTTTCGACGGTCGATCTCATAACCCTTCGCCTCAAATGCATCAGCAATATCGATCGATGTAACTGAACCGAAAAGCGTTCCGCTTTCTCCGGCTTTTCGTTCAAATGTGAATGAAAGTGCTTTCATTTGCTCAAGCTGTGCGTCGGCGGTTGATTTCTCTTCAGCTGCTTTCTTGAGGAGAAGAGTTCTTTCCTGTTCGACCTGCTTGACGTTTCCTTTCGTCGCCATTATTGCGTAACCGCGCGGGAAAAGAAAATTTCGTGCAAACCCCGATTTAACAGTCACGATCTCTCCTCGTCCGCCGAGATTATCAATATCTTCGCGTAGTAAAATTTTTGTTGTTGCCATTTCTAAAATCCTCCTGATCAATCTCCAACATACGGCAACAATGCCATAACTCTTGCGCGTTTGATCGCTCTTGCGATCCTGCGCTGATCTTTCGCCGTTACGCCCGAAATACGTCTCGGCATAATCTTGCCGCGTTCAGGAACGAATCGCTCCAGATACTCAACGTCTTTCCAATCTACATATGCCGGAACGATTTGATTCTGACGACGTCTGTAAAAACGTCTGAATGGTTTGCGTTCCCCACGGTCGTCTCCGCCGCGTGAGCGATCATCGCGACCCGAACGGTCGTCTCGATCACTGCTGGATCTTCTCGAATCAGAACTTGATTCACGTTTTGCAGGAGCAGCCTTCGTCTCTTCACTGGCTTCACTCTTCGCTTTTACTTCTTCTTTTTCTTCGTTTGCCATAGCTCTACTCCTCCTCATCTCCATTATAACGATCTTCGGAATCTTCCTTCTTACCCGAGTTTCGTTTTGCTTCAACCTTAGCGGCTGTCTTGCGCTCTTCGTCAACTCTAACGGTTAAATACCGGATAATTTTGTCATTTACCCGCATCCGTCGTTCGACTTCAGCAATAGCTTTTCCGGAATTTTCTACCTCAAAAAGATAATAATACCCTTCAGTAAATTTCTTTATCCGGTACGCCATTCGGCGCTTGCCCATATCCTCGGTTTTTACGATCGAACCGCCATCGTCTTCGATCAATTTAATGATCTCTTCGTTGAGTTTTGTTATTACATCTTCCTTCGCATCAGGAACGGCGATGTACATAACCTCATATACTCTATTGTTTGCCAATTTCTTTCCTCCTTTCGGCTATAAAACCTCATTCTCAATTAAATGAAGTAAGTAGGGTTGCTTAAATAAATAACAGGGTCTATACCCCGATCTGATTGACTTCCGACATCGCTTTTTCAACTCCGTCGGACATCACAAGCCGCACTGCTTCGGCGGCTCTTTCTAACGTCTTTTCTACAATTTCAAAGTCGCGTTTTGAAAACTTATCCAACACAAATTTCTTCGTATTGCTCAACGGATAATCCGGTTGTATACCGATCCTCAAACGAATAAAATCCTGCGTTCCACTGCACTGAATTATCGATTTCAATCCATTGTGGCCACCGGCAGATCCTTTTGCCCGTAATCTGATCGATCCAAATGGGATCGCGAGATCGTCAACTGCGACGATCATCCTTTTCAAACTGCGTTCGTTTTTCTTTACAAGACAATTTGTGGCTTCACCGCTCAAATTCATATAGGTCAGTGGCTTTACCAATTCAAGTTTTCGATTGTCAATTAACGTTTGCCCGATCAAGGAACGACATTCCTCACGTTTGACCTGAACCCGGAATTCCTGTGCGATCAGATCGACAAGCATAAATCCCAGATTATGGCGTGTCTTTTCATATTCCGATCCCGGATTTCCAAGTCCGATCAACAGCCAGTTGTCGCGATCAATGGCAGGTTCTTGAGCGTTTGTTTTTTCAGAAAACATTTTCAGCCTCTAAGATCCTGCCCAAAACTCGCGTTATTCGCTGTCGCTTGAAGTTTCGCCGTCGTCATCACCTTCGGCTTCTTCATCTTCCTCGCCAACAATACCCGGTTCCGCATCTTCATCCTCAACTTCAGGCTCTTCAACCTCTTGGCGTACGAAGACGACCGAAGCAACCAGAGTTTCAGCTGTTTCAAGGATCTCGATCTCGTCTGAGACCTTCAAGTCCGAAACGTGGATCGAATCATTTAGATTAAGCCCTTCAACGTCAACGTCGATTGCATCCGGGATATTACTTGGTGTACAAAGAACACGAATCTCACGAAGCTGCTGTTCGAGCATTCCGCCTTCGTCTCTTACGCCTAACGGCTCACCCAGAAGATGAATCGGAACCGTAAGTTCGATCTTCTCACCTGCTGCTAATCTTCGCAGATCGGCATGCAGCAATCGTCCTCTTACCGGATCGATCTGACGATCCTGAAAGATCACACGCGCATCTTCATGTCCTTCTACTTCAAGCGTAAAAAGCGTGTTCGCGCCGCTATCCGAACGGATGATCGCCGCCAGATCCTTCAATTCTGCGACAACTGCAACAGCATCACCGCCGCAGCCATATACGGTCGCCGGAACTTTTCCTTCACGACGCAATCGCCGCGAATCATTTTTTCCGCGCCCAACTCTTTCTACCGCTTTTACAACAAATTTTTCTGCCATGACTTTTTGCCTTCAACTTCTCAAATTACCAACTAAATAAATAGGAATGAAACACTTGTTTCATCATGAATCGATTTGATCCCGGTTGCCAGTAATTCAGCAACGCTCAAAACCTCAATTCTACCTTTTTCCTCAAGATCGCGTCCGTTTTTATCAAGTGGGATCGTATCCGTAACAATGATCTTTTTTAAATGGGAATTGC
>JBGTEI010000533.1:0-3288 GCA_041747875.1 Pyrinomonadaceae bacterium
TCGTTTCGGCAACCAAAGGATTTATCGACCGCACCTTCTCATTTCCGGGTAATTCGAGCATATAGTCCATCAGAAAATCCCCAACCTTCGGCACTGAAAGAGTGGAGGTAAGCAAGATCGGAGTTTCAATCTCGCCTAGCTCAGCTATCTGGGTCGAACCCATCAATTTACCAAATCCATTCCCGACAAAAATGGCACCCGGAATCTTTTCCTGAAACAAATTTCCGCCGTGCGGAAGGATCGCTGTTACGCCTGTTCTGATATCCGTTCCGCGAATAATCGTCGTATGTCCAACCTTTACACCTTTGACATCGGTTATTGAATTTAAAGCGCCGGTCGGCAAGATCCCGATCTTTAAACCCAGGTCGCGAGCGCGAACCCGGTTCTCGTTTTGTGCTGCGCTCATAACAGGAAGTAAAAGTAAGAGTAATAAGGCAAAAAGTTCGGATTTAAGTTGGGCATATCTCATGGGGAAGTATTTTACCTGTAAAAACAGAAAAAAGACCACCTGATAAGTGATCTTCCAAAACAAACTGAAATTATGCAGAATCGACTATTCTTCCTCTTCATCACCGGATGACTTTTTCCTCAATCGCAAAAGACCCATGAGATACCAGATCAGCCCATGCGAAACATAAGCGACAGCGATC
The DNA here is from genome assembly GCA_041747875.1 of Pyrinomonadaceae bacterium. GTDB lineage: Bacteria > Acidobacteriota > Blastocatellia > Pyrinomonadales > Pyrinomonadaceae > Aridibacter. Next base: position 651 of record JBGTEI010000533.1, read on the forward strand.
GCAAGTAATACGTATTGCGAATAAAGCCAGACAAGCATTCCGCCCGCGCCGAGCACTAAAATCAGGTAAAGATTTCGTTTTCCCGTACCGGCATTCTTAAAACTCGTATACTTGAGAGTGCAGACCATCAATCCTGCCAATACCGGTAGGATCAAAAGTATCAATGTCGCATAAAATTTTGCATATGTTTCACCGTAATATGAAAGCGGATACGGCGCGAAGTGGACAACGGCAGCGATCAAACCTGCCGCCGGTGGTATCGGAAGTCCAACGAAATTTTTCTTATCGATCTTCGGCGTTCCTTCTTTAAGAACGCGCGGGCGGGTAGCCTGAATATTAAAGCGGGCGAGTCTTAAAACACCACACATCAGGTATGTGAAAAGTACGAAAATTCCGATCCGGTGAACCGAGCTGGCTTCGCTAAATGTAGCCCCGATCCCCCAACCATACAGAAGTGTCACGGGCGCGATCCCAAACGTTAAAACGTCTGCGAGCGAATCAAGCTGGACTCCGAGTTCGGTCGAGGTTTTTGTCATCCTCGCGAGTCTGCCGTCAAGCGTATCAAACAAGATCGCAAGACCAATAGCAACGGCGGCGTAATTAAAATAAACTGCGGCTCGTTCCGGATCTGTCACGACAACTTGAAACCCGCGCAGTGACGATAAGATCGCGAGAAATCCCATCCCGATATTTGCCGCCGTAAACGAGGTCGGGATCAGGAACAGTCCTTTCTTCAGCCCTTTATGGGCCATATGATTGCTGTCATTTTCCATCGTTCGATGTTTATTCTACCATTTTGGCGATAATGGTTTCGCCGCCTTTTACTTTGTCGCCAACTTTTACCAGAACTTCAACATTATGCGGCATCAAAAGGTCAGTTCTGGAGCCAAACTTGATCAATCCAAATTGTTCGCCCCGCTCAAGAATATCGCCAACTTTGCTTCGGCAAACGATTCGGCGTGCCAAAATTCCAACGATCTGCGTACATACGACCGTCATATTCTCGCCTTCGATCGTTAGCGCATTTCGTTCGTTTGTCTGACTTGCTTCGTTACTCGTCGCGGGTGCCTTTTTGCCCTTAAACAGACGAACATTTGTAACCGTTCCTGCGATCGGAGCTCGATTTAAATGTACATCGATTGGCGATAAAAATACGCTTACAAATTTTCCATCTTCGCGATCTTCGATCCGGGTCACTTTTCCGTCAGCCGAAGATACTACAATATTTGGTTCGGTCGGAATTTCCCGATGCGGATTACGAAAAAAGAACGCCATAAACGCCGCAAGCAAGACAAAAATGATCGTACCGATCCATATATAAAAAAACGCAAAAATCGCCGCAATAAGCAGCGGAACTGCAACAAATGGAATGCCGTCTCTATCCATAATAAAAAATTTGAGAGGCTAGCGATAAGAGTTCCGTAAAACGATCTATTCGCTAACCTCTAGATTCGATATACTACGTTATTTCATTTAGTTTGAGAAATCAAAAAAGCCCGACGTACATGGACATCGGGCAAGAGGAGGAATGTGATCGAGGAGAAATTAACTTCTTACTGGATTATCTTTTGCATAGCTGTACGCACACCACGCTGCGATCAGATGCACAACCCAACCCAATAATCCGGCCGAACCGATCCAGGAAAAACCGGTTAGCACGAGCCAAATAACACCGATCAGGATTCGTCCGTTATAGACTTGTCCAAGTCCCGGTATCAACAAACTCAAAATTCCAGCAACATATGGTTCACGCATTTTCTTTAAGTCCTCCAGTTAATAGTACGGACGAGTCTAAAAAATAGTTCCGAAAAATGTTACAAATTAAGAAAAATAAAAGATTATTTTTTGAAAATTACTTGGAACGGGTGACGTCGGTTAGCTTTCCGCGAAAGACGCGTTTAACTTTCTTTACAAGCGGGTGATTTTCGGCATATTCCCACAGCTCTTTTTCGGAAGGATCATCAGGAAGGATCGGGATCGTCTCATGTGAATCTTCGATCGAAGTCATCTGAGAAACGATGTCTAGAGCCTTATTTTCTCTAGCCGGAGCGACCGCGGTTCCTCTGCCGGATTCGGAACCGGTCAGATTTGAATGTGATTCCGGTTCTGAAGAAGTCCTGTTTAATAACAGATCCATCAATTTGCCGGAATTTCTAAGCGTCCGCATGTTATCGCCTTCCCGAATAAGATGCTCTTCGAAATCAGTATCCAGCTTTTTGTCATCAACGTGTTCCAGATCCTCAGACGAAATAGGCTCAAGCCTGACCGGCATCGAATCAGGGTCGATCTTTATGAAGCTTTTTATCGATCGGGCGATTTTCGGCTGTTCGTCAGATTCAGGTTCGGTTTTTATCGTGGATGGATCGTCGGCTGTAGAAGGTTTTTTAACAGCCAGTTCAATAGGATCCGGCGATCTCTCGGTATTTTGGTCGCAACCAGGTTCACCGGCGTCGTTTGGCGCGGGATTTTTAACGGGAAAAGGGGTACCTTTCGGGGGAATCTCAGACGCTAAAGTTTTTTTTTCTACGCTGACGGAATTACTCGGAGAAGTTTTGTTTTCCGGGGATGCAGAGATCGATCCTTCAAGCTTTGCAAGTCGTTCAAGGATCTTTTCGATCGGTGCGACTATTCGCATTTC
>JBGTEI010000534.1:0-6543 GCA_041747875.1 Pyrinomonadaceae bacterium
GCTAAAGTCCGCACGCGCTTCTATTACCAAAGGCAAACTCAAAATTTTCTCAATAGAATTGACCGTCGTGATCCCGACCGATCTCATTCCGGCACGGCGAGCGGCTTCAAATCCATTTAAGGCATCTTCAAATACCAAACACTTTTCCGGTGCAACACCCAATTTTTTCGCCGATATCAAAAAACCTTCGGGATCCGGCTTTCCGTTTTTAACATCGGCGGCAGTTGTGACCGCGTGAAAGTATTTTCGGAGATCTAAGCCATCGAGAATAAACTCCATATTGGCGATCGGAGCAGCAGTCGCAACTGCCAATTTAATCCCGAGATTCTGTGATTCTTCGAGAAATTCCAAGGCTCCATCTATCACTTTTCTTCCGGGTAAAAAAGATTCACGATAGAGTTCTTCCTTTCGGTTTCCAAGCCTGAGAAGTTCGGCGTCAGGCAGATCGGGAAAAAACATTGGAATGATCTCGCGGTTTGTTTTCCCGGCAGTTTCGACAAGAAAATCGTTACCGTCATTTTCGATACCATTTTCCGCAAGCATTTTTTGCCAGGCGAGAGTATGAAAACGCATGTTATCTACAAGCGTGCCGTCCATATCGAATATGAACGCATATTTTGTAAAATCGATCATGTATTTAGAAGTTGTTTATATACTTGGGATCTTCTCAACAAAAAGCACATTCTCCGATCTGTCAAAATATGTGCAGGTCATTTTCACGAAATCCAGTCTCCATTTTTCAACTCCCGTTTCGGCCGAATGCTGACAAAATGTCGGATAATCGGTTTTCCCTTGCTGATGGATCTTTAGAAATTCGCGGAATTTTTCGCCGTCGCTTTTGTCGGCAATCTTTATTACCGGATAATTCGCATCTGTTTTAATACTGTAGCCATCGTCTCCAAAATATTCGGCATGCCCGTCGCTTACATACACGTCGTTTGCAATTACGCCGATCGTTATAAGATCGCGTACCAATTTTGGAAAATCGGCGCCGCTTTTGACCTTAGAATTTGCGTCTTGTATTTGTCCGATCGTAAACATATTTTATTTTGAATTCTTCCCCGCGATGTACAAAGTTTTTTCTATCACAGCACAAATATTATCGTTCTTATCCTTTAGTTCAACATTATAGATCCTGTTGACAGATTTTTCAGTTTCGAGGATCAACTTTATCTCATCCAGTTCTTCGGGCATCAAAAGAAAGTTTGCAAATAAGGTTTCTTTTCCCGGGCGTTTGAAACGTATCTCGGCAGCTTTATCCCAGACAATATATTTTGGTCCGAGATTCTTTATCAGCATCAGCATATAGATCGGATCGATCCCGGCGTACATACTCCCGCCATAGATCGTTCCGACATAATTTCGCGTTCGCCAATTTAAGGGAATTTTTACCCGGATCTCGCGGTAATCTTCTGAAATAGATACTATTCGCGCTCCCGTTCCGCGGTACGCAGGAAAAAAGTTGAACTTCAAACGGTCTAATTTTGATGCAAAACTCTCACGCATATTCCTATTTGAGCTATCTAATCAGTACAGCGAACGATAGTGAGCAGTCTGAAAAAAAACTCAAGTCGACCATGAATTACGCTGCCCACTATCGTTCGCTGTACTGATTTTTATATTATCGAGATCAGCGGGATCAGATATATTGCGGTTCCGCTCAATGCTAAAAAAAGAACCGCTTTTGAAAGGCTGTGTTTCAAATCAAAGAAAATGACTTGTTCTGCCGAACGGAATATTCCGAAAACCACAATCCCAACTAAAACCGACCGCCCTAAATCAGTTGTTAAAAGTTCGTCGGCATGAAAAATCGAAACATAAGCAAATATTACGAACACCCACATCAGACAGAGGTTCAAAACCTGCATAATGGCTCTATTTACGTCTGATACTTTGCTTAGTTCCCGTTTCCATTTGAACAGCTTCCAAAAGAAAATGTGAAAAACAAATGCTCCCAACCAGAGAAAACCACCGATATGAATTAATGTTTTCATTTCAAATTGTCTATGAATTTGTTCGGATTCTTTTGGCCATGTTTCTATTATCTAATCAGTACAGAGAACGATAGTGAGCACTTAAATAAGATTCATGTTGGATGATAAGTAACGCGGCTCACTCTCGTTCGCTGTACTGACATAGACCTCATTTCAAATTTTCTACGAATTCCAAAACCCGTTTCGCCTGATTAAAATGCCTCTGATCATGAAGAATGATAATTTCGCACACGTCATTAAACCATAGGTTTACGGCACTACTGATAGGTGACGGTATCTTTATTTTGCTTGTATCAAGATCTTTTACTGAGTCCATAAATGAAATGAATTTTTCCTGATTGCTGCAGTAAACACTAATTATCGACTCCGTAATATCGCTATTTGACGGGGCAAAAATGCCCGGTGCTTTTTGCTTTTTGACTGAATCGGGGCTGACCGCTTTTTTCAGAAGGTCTCCGATCTTTGTAGAAATAAATGGGATCTTGCTAAACCAATTATTTACGTGTTTTCCGTTAGCAACTTTTTCAATATGTAAAATGTAGAGTTTGTTTGTTGTGTTCAAATGTTCAAAGCACTGGGCCATGCTCCATTCGACCGAGCTTGGTTTCATATTCAGCTGCTCGCCTGAAAGTTTACCGAATGTTTCCCAAACCTCGTCCTTTATTTTTTTTGCGTTTTCAATAAAACCGTCAAGCTCTCTGCTCATATTTGACCTCAAATTTAATGCGGAAAGTCTTCCAAGCCGAATACTCCTTTTGCCTGAATCAAATGTCTCTGTTCGTGTATTACCAGAACTTCAAATGCGTCGAAAAGCCTGAGATTTACAAAGCTCCCGATCGGTTCTGCAACTTTGATCATATTACAGTCGAAGGCTTTTGAAGCCTCCATCAAAGCAATAAGCCTGCTTTGATTCTTGCCGAACTTCTCTAAAATATCTTCGGAAATCTCACTCGATGAAGGCTTAAACATTCCGATCGTTTTCATCTTCGGTTTCCGATCGGGACTTAAAACCTTTTTCATCACAAACCCGATAATATCCGTCGTCAATGGAATACGGCTAAAAAAATTGTTCCGGTGTGTTCCGTCCGCTACCTTCTGTATATTTTCAAAATAGAGATCATTTGTAACGACAAGATGTTCCAGACATTGAGCAACGCTCCAAACTTTTTCGCTTGGTTTCCAATTTAATTTTCTAGCTGAAAACCCGCAAAATGTTGATTTAACGTCTTCGTCAACGGCTTTCGCATGTTTGATCAATTGATCGATCTCATTTTCCTTTGAAGTTCCCATCCCGTCTTTCCAGAAACGATCGAACGCCTTCTTTTGCATCTTCGCTTTCAAACAATTCAATTATTTGCGGCTGAAGCGCATCTCTCGCAGCTTCAAATCCTTCGTTCTGCATTTTGCGCGCAGACCTTATCGTAGCCTGAACACCCAAAGGTGCCTGCCTTGCAATCGTATCTGCGATCTCGATCGCCCGGTCCAAAACTCGTTCAGTTGTAACTACTTCCTGCGCAATTCCGATCCGAAGCGCTTCATCTGCGTCAAACTCGTCTCCGGTCAAAAGCCAGCGCATCGCATTTCCCCAGCCGGTCTGCTCAGGGAAACGAAGAGTCGCACCGCCGAATGGGAAGATCCCGCGCTTTATCTCGATCTGTGCAAACGTCGCATCCTCGGCGGCGATACAAATATCGGCTGCTAAAATTAACTCGATACCAATGGTCAAACATTTTCCGTTTACGGCAACGACTAGCGGCTTTGTCCTTTCGCTTTGCAACCCTAATGGGTCGACGTAATCGTCGTCAAATTTTAAAACTCCATTACTTTCTTCAACCGCAGGAGCGACATTCGCCAGATCAAGCCCGGCGGTAAACATCGTGCCGTGAGCAAACAAAACTCCGCAGCGAATATCTGCGGAGTTTTCAAGTTTTGTATAAGCTGCAGATAGTTCGCCAAGCATTTGAACATCAAAGGCATTTCGCTTCGCCGGTCGATTAAGACCGATCAGCAAAACATGCCCGCGCTGCTCGACGGTGATTTTTGATTCTAGTTCCATAACAAGAGATTAACCGCAAAGGTCGCTAAGTTTTTCGCAAAGAGGCGCAAAGGGATTTAGAGATTGTTTACGACCCGGCGGATTCCGTTTCTTAGTCGAGCAACGTTAAAATTCAGTAGTAACCCAAGCCGGCAATCTGATAATTTCAAGTACGTTAATACTTGCGCCAGATGAACATCGTTAGTGGCTTCGACGGCTTTGATCTCGATTACTAATTTGTTCTCAACAAAAAGATCTACTCTGTAACCACATTCGAGCTTTACCTCTTCATAGATTATCGGCAATGCTTTTTCTTTTTCAACTTTGAAGCCTGATTGTTGAAGCTCGTAAAAAAGACACTCTTGATATGAACTTTCAAGTAATCCCGGACCCAGCGCAGTGTGAACTTTCATCGCGAGTCCAATTACAATTTTCGAAAGTTCATTTTCTGTCATATCAATACGTTTAACCGCAAAGGACGCTATGGTTTTCGCAAAGTTCGCCAAGAGATTTTTAACTTTGCGTTACTTTGCGATTCAGCCTTGGCGTCCTTTGCGGTTAAATCTTTTCTTTTCTTCCGTTCTCTTAGTTTCTCAAAGGCTTCCCGGTTTTCAGCATACCCGCAATTCTTTGCTGTGTTTTCGGTTCACCGCAGAGCGATAGGAATGCTTCGCGTTCGAGATCGATAAGGTGCTGTTCAGAAACAAAAGAAGTGTGATTCAGATCGCCGCCGCACATCACCTTTGCTAGTTTTTGGCCGATCAGTTGATCATGCTCAGAGATAAAACCACCTTTGAGCATCATGTGAAGCGAGAGTTTGATCGCCGCCTGCCCTTGCTCGCCGAGTGCCATAATGTCTGTCCGCTCAACGGGCTGCACATATCCCGAAGCCGCCAGATTCAAAACTTCCTGTTTTGCGTCAGCGATCAGGCGGTCGCCATTCATCGAGATCGAATCCGAAGGCCGCAGGATTCCCCAATCTTGAGCTTCCTGTGCAGAAGTTGCGACTTTGCCCATTCCGATCATTTCAAATGTGCCTTTTAAGAACGCAAGCGGATCGGCATCGGGAGTAGCCTTTGCTTTATCCATCGCACGCATCGTCATTTCTTTTGTTCCGCAGCCTGCCGGGATCAATCCAACTCCAACTTCAACCAAGCCAATATAAGTCTCTGCCGCCGCGCGAACTTTGTCGCCATGCATTGAAATTTCGCAGCCGCCGCCAAGTGCCAAACCGTAAGGCGCTGTAACGACCGGTTTTGACGAATAGCGTATCCGCATCACGGTTTTTTGGAACTGAGCGATCATCATATTGATGTCGTCCCATTCTTCCTCTTGTGCGGCGAGCAAGACCATCATGATGTTTGCGCCGGCAGAGAAATTTCCACCCTGGTTTCCGATCACCAAACCTTCAAAATTCTTTTCAACTTCGTCAAAAGCAAAGTTCATCATCTGAACCGTATCGCCGCCGATCGAGTTCATTTTTGAGTGAAACTCAAGACAAGCAACTCCATCACCAAGATCGATCAATGATGCACCGGCATTCGATTTGATCACGCCGTTAGTTTCCTTAACCGTTTCGAGTGTTATTACGCCAGGCTGAGGTGCGACCTCTTTATATCCGCCGCCGACAAGATCATAATAGAATTTCTTTCCGCCTTCTTTTTTGTAAAAAGTTTCAGCGCCGCTTTCGAGCATTTTTTGAACGCTTTCCGGAACATCTTCACCAGCTTCCGTCATCGCCGCAACCGATTCTTTTACACCGATCGCATCCCAAGCTTCAAAAACACCTACTTCCCAACCAAAACCCCACTTGATCGCATTGTCGATCTCGACGATCGTGTCTGCAATTTCTGGAATTCGATTTGCCGCATAGCGCGAAACGCGTCCTGAAGTTTTACGCAGAAATTCTCCTACCTTATCTTCGCTCCAATAGAGTTTCTTAATGCGGTTTGCTTCGTCGCTGATCTGCTTGCCCTCTTCGAGGCTCGCGAATTTTGTTTTTTCCTGCGCTGTATATTCGAAAGTATCAAGATCGAGTTCGAGAATTACGCGGTTTCCTTCAGCATCGGTCGATTTTTTGAAAAATCCGCCGTTTGTCTTGTCGCCCAGGATATTCTTCTCGAGCATCGTTTCAATAAGCGCAGGCATTTGAAAGATCTCACGATCTTCATCATCGGGGATCGCCGGATAGAGATTTCTTGTAACGTGCGCCGTGACATCCAGACCAACAAGATCCGAAGTTCTAAACGTCGCACTTTTTGCGTGTCCGATCGCCTTGCCGGTAATTTGATCAACTTCAGTCGGCGTCAAACCCATTTCGATCATCGTGTGGATCGTCACCATCATTCCGAATACGCCGATTCTGTTTGCGATAAAATTGGGCCGGTCTTTAGCCGGTACCACGCCTTTACCCAGACGCTGATCCATAAATCCATGAACCTTACAGGCTACTTCGCCGCTCGTCCACTCGGTCGGAATTACTTCCACCAATTTCATATATCGCGGCGGGTTAAA
>JBGTEI010000535.1:0-1504 GCA_041747875.1 Pyrinomonadaceae bacterium
GAATCAGCGGTGAAATCGTGCCGGCAGAAATCAAAACTATTGAAACCAAAAATGAAATTCTTAATGAAATTAAGGCCGTTCAGCGGAATGTTGAAAGCGAAGTGTTTTTAAAAGAGCTCATTTTGAGAAATGATCTTTTTAGGATCGAACGGGCAAACGGGGCTGACCCCGGTCAGCTTGCACAATCCCTTCGCAAGTGGGTTTACTCGATCGCGGAAGACCGAGGTGATCGCGGATTGTATTTTTCCGTTTTTATTCTGCTCGATAGACAAGACCAATATAACGCGGGCGGAATTAACGTTGATCTCAATGAAGAGTTTGGTTTCGTCTCAGGAATAGCGAAAATATCAAGTTTTGGAAGTCTGTCTTCCACGCCGCCGGAGTTTCCAAATATCATCCTTTATATGAAGCTATTGTTTGGCTTTACCGTCGGCTTATTGATAAGCATTTTTCTCATCATTCTACGCGAATCTCCGAATTTGTTTTATTCTAAGAAAACCCGCGAGGAAGTGTTTAAGCCTATTCTTTCGGATTGGGATCTGGAAAGATCACAGATCGCTGCAAACGGCACTTTTCTGAAACGTATCCTGATGGATGTTAGGTTTTCAATGGCTTTCGTTAGTGCAATGGTGCGGCGAAACCCGCTTGGTGATTTGGTTGAGTTAGGCTTGCGGAGAGTTCGGTGAAAAAGCGAGAAAAACAATTTGAGCCATGCGTATTTCCCAACGTAGTTCCGGCGAAAAAAGTGTTGCCAATGATGTTCCTCGTGCTCCTGTTTGGTGGATTTTGGTTATTCTTGCTTGCTGAAGACTTTAAGGGAAATGACATTATTTTCAGTTGGATCGGGATTCGAACCGGTTTTCTGAATATTATTTTCGTAGTTGTCTCTCAATCCTACTGGTATTTAGGACGGAGAATTCCTTATCTTTACGACTTCTATAGGCGTTCCAATCGTTCACCGGTTAGAACCATTTACGAATCACAGATACTTAGGTTGACCTATACGCTGCTTTCGCTCGAAGATCAGGAAGCGCTTATGGAGCCCGTTTACTCTGACTGGGTCGAGGAAAGAAATGAAATTGTGGGGACGGGCACTAAATACCAATTGTTTCTCCTCGATGCATATTACTACGGTTGGTTTGGGTGGCGGATTTGGCGGGAGACGCGATTAAGAGAAATTAAAAAAAAGGAAACGATAAGATATGCGGCGCTAGAGCAGTTGCCTGTCTTTCCAAAATACGATAATTACAATTAAGAAGTTGGATTTCAGGAACTAGCATAATGATTGGGATGAAAATAATTAATTTGATTCGACTCTGGACGAAAATTGTATCCAACTGCTGCCCACGATTTAAAACTCTCGGCAATTTATTTTCCCCAACTTTGATTTAAGTAGGTTTATCATACCTATGAGTCGAAAGAGTCCAATTGGTGATTTGATCGAATTTGTAATGAAAGTGACGAGGTAGGAAAAATGAAAACGCTAAATTTAGATTTGCCAACA
>JBGTEI010000536.1:0-3987 GCA_041747875.1 Pyrinomonadaceae bacterium
GAAATGCGCGACGCCGTCGCCGATCCGGTTTTCCAGAAAAAACGCGAACTCGAAACTCGCCTTGAACAGACATTTCCGGACTATTTTTCGAAATACTCACTCGTCACGTTTCGAGAAGACGTCCCATATTCCGAGGCAAAAAAACGAGGTAATGCTCAGGATGACTTGCTAATGAATATCTGCGCAGATACTGATGACGTTTCAGAAATAGTATTGAGTGACGTTTTTGAGAGAATAAAACAAATATAGGCATTACCTTTTAAGTTGAAGCTACACCCCCGTAAAGTGTAAGAAAATTTAAAATTGAGTTAATCTTGTCTCGTTCTATCTTTTTAAGAAATTTCCGTAGAAATTGAAGTTTTCTCATAAGGAGCGAAATGAAAAAATATGCCTTGTGATCCGCAGGAATTATCGAAAATCGATCTTTTCGAACGTCTAGACGAAGATGAGCTGAATGAACTTGCTGCAGCTATCGATTCCGAAAGATTAAATGCCGGGGAAACCCTCTTTCAATCAGGTGATCTGGGTCAAACGCTCTACATAATCAGATCGGGATCGATAGAAATTTTTATAAAGGACAATTCGGGACAAAAGATCATTCTTAAAACTGCCGTGGATGGAGACATTTTTGGTGAGATCTCCATGCTCGATAACCGGCCGCGAACGGCGTCTGCCGTCGCACTCGAAGATACCGAACTCCTCTCGCTTGACCGTGATGACCTTCTTCTCCTGTTTCAGAAAAAGCCGGATGCGGCATTAAATATGCTTGCCGCCATGGGAGAAATGCTCCGTCTTACGGACACCCTTCTCCAAACCAGAGTTTCGCGAAATGTAAACGAAGAAATAGAAGAAAAACTTTCTCCGCTTCAGCGAATCGCAGACTGGATCGCGTGGTTTAGCGGCAGTATGCAATTCCTGATACTAAATGCCTTAATCTTCGTAGTTTGGATCGTCATAAATATTTTCCCGCTTGGTTTAGATCAGTTTGACCCTTTCCCTTTTGGGCTGTTAACCATGATCGTATCGCTTGAGGCGATCTTTCTTTCCTGCTTTGTACTCATCTCCCAAAACCGGCAATCGGAAAAAGACCACATTCGTTCGGATATCGAATACGAGGTAAATATAAAAGCCGAACTCGAGATCGCTCATCTCCATGAGAAAAATGACCATTTACAGGAACAGATGCTTGAAAAATTTGCATCGCTTGAAACTCTCTTAAAAGAAAACGGCAAATAAATTGGAAAACAGTTCTTAACCTTGCGTATAGCGGTTTACTGTTAAAAAATAAAGACTAGGAAATTCGAAACCCTTGCAAAAATGTTCATTACCGTAAAAATTGCGGACAAAAATTATCAGATTGAGAGCTTAAAACCGCTCGATATTTCGATACCGCTAAAGTTCGGCGGCGGCCAGCCAAATGCGTATGGCGTAGAGAAAGCGACGGCGATCGCTTATAAAGCAGGCGATATCGTTGGCGATACAAGACTCGGCGGAAGTGTGAATTTTGAGCAATACACTCTGATCCCGCATTGCAATGGAACGCATACTGAATGTGTTGGACACATAACAAATGAAAGAATTTCAATTCGGGATTGCCTGAAAGACATTTTTATCCCATCGATCCTGATCACGGTTCAAACCGAAACGGCTGTGAAATCAAGAGATCGCTATTCATCGCAAGCTATCGAAACAGACGAATTGATCACATTAGAATCTCTAAAAAGCGCATTCCCGACATATCATAACTTCCCTTTTTCTGAAGCTGCCCTGATCGTTCGAACGCTACCAAATGACGATAGCAAGCTTTACAAAGAATACGGGGAATATGTACCTCCATTCTTATCAATCGATGCAATTGACCATATTGTCGAGCGGGGATTTAAACACCTTCTCGTCGATACGCCGTCAATTGACCGAATTTTCGACCGCGGAGAATTATCAAATCATCGGAAATTTTGGAGGATAGAGGCCGGGAAATTCGAAGTGAACGCCGGCACGAGGCGTTATTCAACCATAACGGAATTGATCTTTGTTCCAAATGAAATTGAAGACGGCGAATATCTGTTAAATCTACAGATCACCGCCTTCGAATCTGATGCAAGTCCGAGCCGACCGGTACTACTGCCGATCAAACATTAGCGGATCACTGTTTCGCTGCCTCATATATTTTCTTGAGTTCATCTTGTCGCGATCCGAGACGTTCCAACATTCGACACATTTCACTTAATACATTCTGCGCTTCGTTTGGTGTGTATGGATTTCCGGTTCTTGGATTTTTCATCGTCTCCAGTTTCAACCATGCGCGCTGTTTGAGCGTATTGTTTCCACACGGATTTCTAACGAGTTTTAACTCTTTTATTACATCAAGTGCAACTTTCGGAATACGCCCGTTTTCGACAGTTTGAGCGGCGGTTAGTTCAGAAAATTGCCCCAAAAAACCTAATACTGTTCTGTTTTCATCAATTTCTGAACCGGTTATAAAGCCAAGTTCATACATTTGTCGAAACAATTCGCGCTGAAGTTCGCGTAGTCTTTGAAGGCGCTTCTCGGCTGCTTGTTCCCGTTCATCGTCTGCCGCTCGTCGTCTGGTTGCCTCCTCTGCCTGGCTCTTAGCTTCAGATGTGATCCTTGCCTCGTCAGCTTCCTTCCTGCGCCTTTCAACCTCTGCCTGGGCTTTCGCCGCTTCGTCCTTCTTTCGTTTTTCTTCGGCCGCAGCCTTCATTTTGTTACAATCGTCATCCGCCTTCTGGATGCAATCTTCATATGCCTTACGAGCCGCATCAGCCGCCGCGTTTGCCGCATCATAAATGCCTTTTGCAATTGCTGCATCGGATTTTGCCTTGTCGGCCGCCTTTCGGGCATCATTTGCCTTTTTCCGTGCTTCTTCAGCATCATTTTTTAATTTTGCTTCATTCTTGATCCTCTCGTTTCGAGCCTTTTCAATATTATTTTCCTTTAGTTTACTTTCATATTCAGACGCATTTATCTTTCCGGAACGCCAGTCAGATGCAAGATCAGCATTCATCTTTTCGAGATAAGCAGAATCTGCCGTCGTATATTCCTGACCGCCATCCACCGAACCACGACCGCTTGGCGGTGGGAAAACCGCAAGCGCCTCTGCCGCAGCAGCTGCGTTTTCGGCATCAGTTGCGTCCTTTTCTGCTTTAATTACTGCAGCCTGCGACTGATCCGCCGTATTCTTTTTGGCGTCTGCATCTGCTTCCTTTGCAAGCGCGATCTTTAACAGGTCGTCACAATTCTTCCGCAGTTTTTCGCACGGATCCTGTAAGTTTGAAGCACCCGTATTGACGGTGGTAAGCGCGGCGGGCGACCCAGGAATGGTTAAAATTACGGGGAGAGTCTCTCGATCCTGCGTACATGTCGCTTCACGGCTGCAAGATTTGCAAATTACGAGCACCTTTCCTTCATGTGTGCCCGCCGGGATATTGGACGTATCGAAGAAAACAGGAACGGTGAAATTTTTTCCGCCCTTTACAGAAACTTCGGTTTCGGTGATCTCGAGAAATGGGACATTCTCGGGTCGAATTTCAAAATCGTGTTTTTTCTTACAACGGTTTTGAACAACTATATTACTTGGTGCTCGTGTATTTGGGGCAAGTGCGACATTCCAGGCGGGAGTTCCTTCCGATGACTGCGGAAAGATAGAAAAACTGCAAAGTAGTAGTATTGAAGCAAGACAGACAAACAATTTGAACATTGAAATACCCTCCATTAGTTGGCTAAAGAGCATTCAACTTCAATGATTTTGCGTCGATAGCCAGGTCTGTTTACCATCCGCCAACAGCCATTTTAGTGCGCGTATTCTTTTTGTTACCACCGCGACGTATAAATCATTCTTTTTTGCGTAAAAGTTTAAATTTTATTTTGACCTTTATCAACACACTAAAAAAAACCGGATCTGATCAATCAAATCCGGTTATTCTATTTCCAATTAAATGTCGCTATTCAGCTGGGATCTTGATCTCT
>JBGTEI010000537.1:0-4139 GCA_041747875.1 Pyrinomonadaceae bacterium
TGTCTACGCAGATAAATGAGCGGGCGGTGGCGAATTTACCGATCAATCGCCGCGACTTTAGTAAATTTGTCCAATTAACCCCCGGCGTTTCGATCGTTCAAGGCCCCGATGGCGACGAAATAACGATCAATGGTCAAAAAGGAATACAGAATAATTTCTCGATCGATGGTTCTGATGCAAACAATCCATTTTTTGGCGAGCAGCGCGGCGGGCAGCGCCCGGCGTTTACGGTAAGCCTCGAGGCGATCCAGGACTTTCAAGTAGTTCCGGTCGGTGCTTCAGCAGAATTTGGTCGTTCGAGCGGCGGCTTTATAAATGCCGTGACAAAATCGGGAACAAACGAGTTTCATGGTTCGGCGTTTATGTTTTTTAGAAACGACGCACTCTCCAGTCAAAATCCGGACGCTGTAGACGCGGGGCTCCCGACGGCGGATTCGCGAAATTATCAATTTGGCGGAAACGTCGGTGGACCGATCAAGCAAGATAAGGCATTCTTCTTTTTTGCATATGAGCGAAATGACGGACGGAGTAATAAACCAAACAGTATCGATCCTGTTTTAGCCAATATTTTTGCAACGCGATTTAATTCGCCTAATGAGCAGACGATAATCGAGCGCACGGACGTTGCCGATGTTTTGCTGGCAAAGGTCGATGTCAACATTAATAACCGAAATCTTTTGACGCTTCGTCATAACTACAGCCGGGCAGAACAGGTTAACGGAACTTTTGACGTTCCGACCTGGGGGTCGAGCGCCAATGGGCGCGAAACGGATAGTTCAAATTCGTTTATCGGGCAGCTTGTTTCGACATTTACGCCGACGCTTTTGAATGAATTTCGATTTCAATGGGCGAAGGAAGAACGTCCCCGATTTTATGACGGACCCGATCTTCCGGATACGACGATCGGGACATTTGCCGGAGATATCTCGTACCGATTTGGAAGACCATTCTTTCTCCCCGTTCCGTCAGATGATACACGTCTTCAGTTTACGGATAATGTCACGTATATTACCGGTAATCACACGTTAAAATTTGGAGCCGATATAAATCGGGTACGGGTTTCACAAACGTTCATAGGTTTTGCAAGGGGACGATACATTTTTGCGGCTCCGACGATCGGCGGCGCAATTCAAGGGTTCCAGAATTATATTAACGGCGTAGATCCAAGTGGATTGGCACTTTATTTACAATTTGCACCGATCGGAAACCGTACCGTCGAAGAAGCCGGAACGCAGGCTTATTCGAATTTCGAACCCGGAATTTATGTCCAGGACACATGGAATCTACGAAGGAATTTAACAATAAATCTCGGGTTTCGCTGGGAAGGTCAGTATCAACCGGATACGATCACGCCGCCGCAAGATACTAGATACGGACAATTTTTAAGCGATCCCGAATTTCCCTCCGATGGATCCATACCTGATTTTACCGATGGATATCAGCCGAGGATCGGAATATCCTGGTCCCCCGGTGGAGATGGGAAAACGGCCATACGATTTGGCGCCGGTATCTATTATGCACGTGTGCCGGGTTTGGTAGTGGCCGGACCGCGTAATACGGATGGCGTTATCGCGGGAAATATCTTCAGGGACGGAAGTTTCCCGGGTTTTTTATTGCCTAATTTTCCGGTTCCACTACCGACTGCAGGATTTATACCAGACAATCCCGGCATTGCAGTGTTCGAACGCAATTTTAAGAATCCGCGTACGATCCAATACAGTGCGAGCATTGAACGGGAGATCTATCCGGACCTTAATTTCTTGCTTGCGTATAATTATGCGAAAACGACGCGCTTGACGAGATTTGTAAATAGAAACGATATCAGACTTTATCCGGGGGTCAATCAGGGATCGTTTTGTGCCGCCGTACTGGGTTTTGGCAAGTTTTGTCGTGATGACGGATCGGGTGTCGGCGAAATTCGCTCGACTGAAAGTTCGGCGAAATCACTTTATCAGGGCATAACGCTGGGACTGACGAAGCGTTTTTCAAATCGATTCCAGTTTCAAGTAAATTATCTTTTGTCCTGGGATAAGTCGGATGACGATAATGAACGCGATCCGTTTACGTTTCGATATGCGGATCCACGGGATCTGAGCGCTGAATACGGATATTCCGATCGCGATCAAAGGCACCGCTTTAACGCGTTTGCGACATTTGAACTTCCATATGACGTAACAATTTCGCCGATCGTGCAATATCGTTCGGCACAACCGATCTCCGCAGTAAATCGAGGAACGTTTCCAAATCTCGTACAGCGAAACACTCTGCGGCTCGACAACGAGTTTTTCACGTTTGATTTTCGAGCGACTAAATTGTTTAAGCTGACTGAAAAGGTAACGCTTGAGGGAATTTTTGAAGCTTTCAATTTATTTAATAACAGAAATCCGAGAAGTCTTCCGAGACCGCTGACATTTAACTTTGATGGAACGGTTTCGGCCGGTTTTGGCGAACCGCGTCAGGCGCAGATCGGTGTCAGACTCAAATTCTGATGGGTTTGAAATTATGATCTTATTTAGCCCCGCACCGCAGTACGGTTAGGGGCTTTTTTTATGTTCAGCGGCGAATTGTAAAAACCCGAATGCTTTTCTATTATTGAAGCCGAATCTATTCACGATCAAAAGTCCCGTTGCGCGATGATCGGTCTTTACCTTTCCTGCAAAATTCTATTCCGTTTACTATAGCCGTCAGTAGGTTTCAATATGAAGATCAACGAATTATTTAAGCTTCCCGGGCTTACTCCCGTCGATAAGCTAACAAAAGATCAGGTAATCGAACTTCAAAAAGCCTTAAACGAACTTGGGTTTAACGCCGGAACCGCTGATGGGTCTCCCGGTCCAAAAACGCGAAATGCCTGGATGGCATTTATCGCGAAAACCTTTGGGTCAAATCTGATACTGATCGGACCCGATGCCGCAAAATTGCTAAATTCAAAACTTGGAAATGATAATTCCGACACTCCGGTTCCTGGCGGTGAGCCAAAGCTGAATCCATTAAAACTCAAACTAGAATTGCTCGCCCAGATTCGAATTGATGCGCCGCTCGACCGGCTTAACAGAGATCAGATCCGGGAACTCCAACGCGCGATGTATCGCCTTGGTTATCCGGTTGGTGATATTGACGGATGGTATGGGACGAAAACTAAAACAGCCTGGTCGGAGTTTGAAAAAGATGTCTTCGGCGGAAACAAACTGCTCGTAGGCCCGGTTTCGATCGACATTCTTCAGAAGAAACTGGACAAGATCGGCGGCGGGCGTGTACATGATTTTTCAAACAAGGAAGGCGTGATAGAAGCAATAAAATGGGAATGCACTGTGCAGGAGATCGGTCTAAAAACGCAGATCGCCTATGTTTTGGCGACGACTGAATGGGAAACTGCGCGAACTTTTGAGCCCGTTCGCGAGGCTTTTTGGCTTAGTGAAGAGTGGCGAAAAGAGAATTTTCGTTACTATCCGTATTACGGGCGCGGTTATGTTCAGCTCACGTGGGAAAAGAACTATAAGGCGTATGGTGAAATACTCGGAATAGATCTTGTCGGATCGCCCGATCTTGCAATGAATGAAAATGTTTCGCTATTTGTTATGGTTCACGGATTCAAGACCGGAACGTTTACAGGAAGAAAGATCACCGATTATATTGACACTTTGAAAACTGAATTCGTCGATGCGCGGAGATGCATCAATGGAACCGATCACGACGAAGATATCGCCGAATTGGCCGAAAAATACCTGAAAACTTTTAAATAGCGGTTTGAACGAATTCAGCTATTTCGCGGAGACGATTTTTGGTCTGCCAACCTCAGTCAAAAGAGATCTTAAGTGTCCGACGGATCTTTCGTGTGAAATTCCATTTGTTGAGAAAATTCCATTATGGTTCTTAACGTCGCTGATGTCATAGCGGATCCTGGTACCAAAAATGTCCGTTAATTTTCCGCCGGCCTCTTCAAGTATGATCTGCGGCGCTGCCGTATCCCAAAATTTTGTATGCGGCGAGAGATGAATATAAATATCTGCAGCTTTCCGCGCAAGAAAGCCTACTTTTAGACCAACTGACCCGTGCTTTAATTCATTCTTGAACCCAAAGTGCTCGACCAATTTGGTCATCATTTTACTTCGATGTGACCGGCTGACGGCGATCGTCAT
>JBGTEI010000538.1:0-1977 GCA_041747875.1 Pyrinomonadaceae bacterium
TGTTTTGAATCACATCCTGGCATAGATACCGTATGATTTGGTCAGATAATGGATGGCACGTACGATCAGACATTTCACATTCCAGATCATGGGGTTGAATTATTTGTCAAAAGAAGCACTTATCTCGAATGTAATTTGAATGGGCATAGAATCACTGGACGACAAAAGCCGGGTAAATGTTGACAAATTATTCTTAGGCCACGAAGATACATAAAGTGGTGTTTAATGGTGTTTGTGCGATTTTGTGCAAATTATCCCAAAGCGAACGTCAGCGATTTGTAAGTCATAAGATAGTAATCCAAACATAAAAGATCAGGAGTTTTAATAATGCGCAAAGTAGTAACATTAATTGGGTTTTCAATTTTCGCGGTTTTAAATTTGACTGTTTTCACCTTTAGCCAATCGGCCGGAGACACGGCACAAGGTGATGAAGGAACAAAAGTTATCCGAATCGGGGTTGTAATGCCTAACGTAGAATTACAGGATGCAAATGGCGAGGTCGAACCGGGGGCGGCGCTCCGGAACACATACGCGGCGCTGATAAACGCGGAAACGATCCAGATCGTTCCTCTCGAAGCACGTCTTACAACGTTGGCACTTGATGAAGCCGCAAAGAAAGAATGTGATTTTATTTTGAATCTTAGTTTGGTTCAGGAAATCGCAAAAAGCGGCGGCGGCGGATTATTTGGAAAGATCGCCCGCGATGCAGGTCAAACCGCGACTTGGGAAGCGTCGAGCAAAGTACCGTATGGCGGCGGTACGGGTGAGAGAATTGCACGGTCCACGGCTCAATCGGCGATAGTAAATACAGGTTATACAATGTCGAACATGAGTTATAAGGTTAAGAAGAGTGACAAATTCGTGCTTGATTATCTGCTGACAACGGCTAAAGGCGAAACAGTGTTGGAAAAAACCATTGACGCAAAAGCCAAGAAAAATAACGATGATAAAGTGCTCTTGGGCCTGATCGAACAATCTGCAAATGAAATAGTTTTGGCGATCCGAAAACCATAATTTCCGTTTTTATAATTTGAAACCGGCGAATACTGCATAAGTATTCGCCGGTTTTTCTTTGTGTAACTTTTTTGAACATTTGATTAAAAATGTTTGGGGCAAACACAATTCTGATGATATTCTTTTTTAAACTTCTCTAAACAACTCAAACGGATAATTTTTTACACAATTTAGCTTACAAAATGAGGCTTGATAAATGACGAAAATAAAGGTGAATCGAACGGAATTCGACATCGATGCTGATCCGAATACTCCTCTGCTTTGGGTCTTGCGCGACAACCTCGGTCTGACCGGAACCAAATTCGGATGCGGCGTTGCACAGTGCGGAGCCTGCACAGTTCACGTCGATGGCGAAGCCCGTCGCTCATGCGTAACTCCCGTTAAATCGGTTGGCGACAAGGAGGTTACGACGATCGAAGGTTTGTCCGACGATCTATCGCATCCGCTCCAAAAAGCCTGGATCGCCGAAGAAGTTCCTCAATGCGGCTATTGTCAGTCGGGACAGATCATGTCTGCCGCAATTCTATTAAGGGAAAATAAAAAGCCCAACGACAAGGACATAGACGAAGCTATGTCCGGAATTATTTGCCGATGCGGAACATACAACCGGATTCGCGCAGCGATAAAACTCGCTGTGATAAACGGAGGTGAATAAGATGACAGAAAATAATGAATTCGACCGTCGTTCGTTTCTCAAGGCAAGTATTATTGCTGGCGGCAGCTTGCTGCTAGGTTTCAATCTTCCAATACGATCGCGGGCTGAAGAGCGGTTTGATGTCCCGGCTGAACCGGTCGGTGAGTTTCAACCGAACGCATTTTTGAAGATCTCACAAGAAGGAAAAGTGACTGTTGTAGTCGGACAGGCGGAAATGGGACAGGGGGTCCTAACTTCCCTTCCAATGATCGTTGCTGACGAGCTCGAGGTTGACTGGGAAAATGTTGGATTTGAAGCTGCGCCGGCGG
>JBGTEI010000539.1:0-2379 GCA_041747875.1 Pyrinomonadaceae bacterium
ATTACTTAAAGCAATACATCAACTGAATTCGAGGTGGAATTGATGGTATTATATCTTATTTGGCATTTTGAACTAATCAAAATTACTTATTATTATTTGGCGTTGAAAAGAATTTGATTATATATCAAGTATCTGTCAAAAAGAAGCGGTTTTATTGTGATAAACTCACATTTTGTTGATGCCGAAAATGCGGAAAAACAAGTCGATTTACATATCCTCACACGATCTTTTTTTAGGAGTTGACGGCGGTGGAACAAAAACCCACGTTGTCATCCTAAATGCTCAGCAGCAGATCGTCGCGGAAGGATTTTCCGGCCCGTCCAATCCACTGCGGGTCGGCATCGAAACAGCTATTGGAAATATCCGGTCGGCAATCATTAGCGCATGCGACACGAATAATCTAAATCCGTCTGACATCGATTGTGCGTCGGTGGGACTCGCGGGAGTTCGCCGTTTGGACCTGCGCGAACAAGTAAGAAATCGAATCATTCAAAAACTTGGGTTTAAGAAAGTTACGGTTTTAACCGATGCGGAGATAGCGCTTTATGGAACAACTTTAGGAAAGGCGGGACTTGTGATCATCTCGGGGACGGGATCCATCTGCTTAGGCAAAGATGAGAAAGGTAAAACAGCGACGGCCGGAGGATGGGGACCGATTGCCGGAGACGAAGGCGGCGGTGTAAGTATTGCAAAACAAGCACTTCAAGCTATCGCGAAGGCGCTTGACGGGCGCGGAAGAGAAACAAAACTGAAGGACGTCGCGGCCGAGTATTTTCGCGCTTCAACTCCTGAAGATTTGATCGTTGCGATATATTCACCACAGATGGATAATCGAAAGATCGCGGGTTTTGCAGAATTTGTAATTGAAACCGCAAAGGATGGTGACGAGATCGCTGTAGAAATACTTTCGATCGCCGGATTCGAACTAGGACTAGCGGCATATGCGGTCATAAAAAAGCTAAAGATGCAGCGAAAGAAAGTACCTATTGGAACTGTTGGAGGTATTTTTAACGCCGGTGAACTTCTGACGGATCCATTGATCGAAACGGTTCATTCCTATGCTCCGAAGGCGTTTCTGGTAAAGCCTGAACTACCACCGGCTAATGCCGCGGCGCTTATGTCCTTTAACGAACACTGTAAATGAAGAATCTAATTACCGAATGCAGCAATCCAAAAACATTGGAAATCGATCAAGCCCCTACGATCGACGCGATTACGCTGATCAATGGAGAAGATAAACTCGTTGCATCTGCCGTAGAAAGAGCACTAACTGACATTGCGGAAACGATTGATAACATTGTATTAAGGCTTGAAAAAGGCGGGCGTCTGTTTTATGTTGGGACCGGTACCAGCGGACGACTGGGAGTTTTGGATGCTTCGGAGATCCCGCCGACTTTCGGTGTTCCAAACTACCTCATCCGTGGAATTATTGCGGGAGGATATGATGCCCTTCACAGTGCTGTCGAGGCGTCTGAGGATGACCGGAACGCAGGAAAGCGGGATCTGGAATTAGCCGGAGTGACCGGAAATGACGCAGTGATCGGTATCGCCGCTTCGGGACGAACGCCGTATACGATCGGGGCGGTCGAATTAGCGAAATGGTTGGGTTGTTTTACAGCATGTATAACGTGCAATCCTGATTCGGAGATCGCGAAAGTGGTTGACGTTAGCATTGTTGCCGAAGTTGGCCCGGAAGTGATCGCCGGATCTACACGAATGAAAGCGGGAACGGCGCAAAAGATGATATTAAATATGATCTCAACGACGGTAATGATAAAACTCGGATACGTTTCCGGCAACCGCATGACCAATCTGAAGGCAAAAAACGAGAAACTGGTTGAGCGAAGCGTGCGCATACTTATGCAGGAATTAGACTTAACAAACCGAATTGCGAGTGAACTATTCGAAGCCGCGAATCAAGATCTTAGAGTCGCGATCGTCATGGGAAAGACCGGAACAAAATTCGATGTCGCGGCGTCGAAACTTCTTGAAAACAAAGGTGTTATTAAAAAAGCGGTTGCATCGATCGAGGAAGAGGCCTGATTATTTGACGTACAACTTTCGGATCGTCAGGAGTCACTTAGAACTAATGAATAAGAACCACCTATTTAGACCGATTTTGATGAGTTTATCGGCTTTTCTACTGATCGGAATAGTCTTTTCTACTTCCGGACCTGCACAGTATTTCATGGTCGATATAAAACGTGATTCGGCGCGTTCGGATATTATTACCGGCGGGATGATCGAAAAAGCAAGATTCGTCGATGGCCGAAGCGATATCAAACTAACCGTAAACGTTCCTGCGTTTCAGATGACATTTTGGCAGGACGGAAAAGAGATCACGACCTACAATGTTGGGGTCGGGCTAAAAGATTATCC
>JBGTEI010000540.1:0-1850 GCA_041747875.1 Pyrinomonadaceae bacterium
ACATCATGAGAAAAATAATTGTAAGTTGTTTATTGTTAACATTTCTATTCACCAACTTTTCATTTTCACAGGAGAAGATTGACGAACAGACGATCGCAAAGATCAAAGCGGAGGGATTTCAGAATTCACAAATTATGGATACGCTCGGGTATCTTGTTGATGTTTTCGGACCGCGTTTGACGAATTCGCCAAATATCCACGCAGCTCAGGAATGGACTGTCGGAAAGATGACGTCGTGGGGGCTAAAAAATGCAAAATCTGAGCCCTGGGGGACGTTTGGAAACGGTTGGGAAGTTGAAACCTATTCATTTGAAATGACCGCACCGACCTACGATCGGATAATCGCGATGCCATTTGCCTGGAGCAATTCGACGAACGGTGAAATAACCGGCGAGCCGGTTTTTGTTTCGATAAGTTCGGAGAAGGATTTTGATAAATACCGTGGGAAGTTAAACGGGAAGATCGTTTTTAGCGGAACGGTAACGGTCGAAGATCCTGATTCTCGTTTTAAGCCGTTTTCAAAAAGGACCAGTGACGAAAAGCTTAAGGGAATGTCACAAGCGATCGATCCTAAAAATGGAGGCGAATTTGGGGGCAGCGTTGATTATGCAGAAGAAGAGGTCGAATGGTTGGAAAGTCTGTCCCGGGCAAGCGCTGTCAACAAGTTTTTTGTCGATGAGGGTATCGCCGCGTTGGTTAGGCCGAGCAGGTTTGGCAATGGAGTGGTTCTGGCGCAGGGGTACTATGAGTTTGATCCGGCAAAAAATGCCCCGGGATTTGTGATCTCGCGGGAGCAGTACGCGAGGATTCAACGGCTAAATGAGCGAAAAATTCCCGTAAAGTTGAGATTAGGACTTAAGACAAAGACATATGATGATAAAACCGGAAAAAACGTGGTCGCAGAGATCCCGGGATCCGATCCAAAATTGAAAGATGAAGTCGTTTTGCTTGGCGGGCATTTTGATTCCTGGCATGCAGGAACCGGAGCGGCCGATAATGCCGCCGGCTGTGTTGTTATGATGGAAGCCTTGCGGATCCTGCAAGCGACCGGTCTTAAGCCGCGGAGAACGATCCGGATTGCGCTATGGTCCGGGGAAGAGCAGGATTATTACGGATCACTTAATTATGTAAAAAATCATTACGGCGATCCGTGGACGGGGAAGAGAAAACCGGATGCTGATAAATTGGTGGCATACTACAATCTGGACAATGGTTCGGGAAAGATCCGGGGTATATATTTACAGGGAAATGAAGCAGTTCGCCCGATTTTTGAAAGTTACCTGAAACCCTTTAACTATCTGGGTGCAGAAACAATTTCTGCTTTAAACACGGGCGGAACAGATCATATGGTTTTTGACGCAATCGGTGTTCCGGGTTTTCAGTTTATACAGGATCCGCTTGATTATGATTCACGTGTTCATCATTCAAATCTCGATGTATTTGAAGCGGTTCAGGAAAACGATCTCAAAATAAACGCGGTCATCGTCGCTGTATTTGCATATCAAACGGCTATGCGCGATGAAAAGATCCCGCGTAAGCCGACAAAGCAATAATTTTAAAAGGTTTCTTTTGCACGTAGTTGAACCAGAATTTGATAAAACTATACAATTGAGGAATAAATTTAATAGCAAACAAAGTTTAGAATTAAGAGGTTAATAAATGTCAGATTTAAAAGAAGCAGTAATTATTAGTGCCGCACGAACGGCGACAGGGAAATTTATGGGGAGTTTGATGCCGTTTTCGGCAACGGACTTAGGCGCAGCGGCTGTAAAAGAAGCTGTAAAGCGCGCTGGGATCAAGAAAGAAAATGTTGATGAAGTGATAATGGGGTGCGTCGTTCAGGCGGGACT
>JBGTEI010000541.1:0-11392 GCA_041747875.1 Pyrinomonadaceae bacterium
CCTGAAGAGATCTCGGAATCGGTCTTCTGGACAACGGCGCTTATCAATCTGGCAAAAAATCTGAGCCGCGATTCCGAGACCCTGTTCCCTGAGAATCTTCAAAAAAGAAGCCAGGCGACCGAAAATTTCCGGACCCGGCTCGAAAGCATTGCCGAACTCTGTGAACGTCTGGTTGATGAAACGGATTTTTCATTTCTCTATGACGACGAGAAAAAGGTTTTGACCATCGGTTATCGTCCCGTCGAAGGCGTAAGGGATAATTCTTTTTACGATCTGTTTGCTTCCGAAGCACGCCTGGCGAGTTTTATCGCGATCGCATCAGGCGATGTCGAACAGGAACACTGGTTTCGCCTCGGACGCGGATTGGTCGGAACTGACGGCAAACGTGCACTTATCTCATGGTCGGGAACGATGTTTGAATATTTGATGCCGCTTCTCGTGATGCGAAATTACAGGCGGACGCTTCTTGACGAAACATACTCGGCGATCATCCGACGGCAGATCGAATACGGCAACGAAAATGACATCGCATGGGGCGTTTCGGAATCGGCGTATAACGCCCGCGACCGACAGCTTAATTATCAGTACGCACCTTTCGGCGTTCCGGGTTTGGGTCTGAAACGGGGACTCGCGGACGACCTTGTCATCGCGCCATACGCTACGGCGCTCGCTTTGCCGCTCGAGCCGGAGGCGGCGATCCAAAATCTGCGTCGTCTTGAAAAAGAAGGGATGCTTGCCCGCTACGGATTTTTTGAATCGGCGGATCACACAAAGATCCGCCTTCAGCCCGGTCAAAGTTCAGCGCATATTCAAGCTTATATGGCGCATCACCAGGGAATGGTTCTTGTCGCGACCGGAAATCTTTTGCACGACAATGTGATGCAGCAGCGATTTCATCGCCACCCGATGATCGAATCGGCTGAACTTCTGCTTCAGGAAAGAGTACCGAATCTCGCTGAAGAATTGGAACATCTGCAGGCCGGAAGATCATCAGCCGGGCAGAGTTTGCAGGCATTGGTCGCACCGGTTCCCCGCAGATTTACGTCGGCGGATCAGCCGACCCCGCAAGTCTGCCTTCTTTCAAATGGAAATTATACTGTGATGATGACCAGCGCGGGCAGCGGATTCTCGCGATGGGACGATCGCGCTGTCACGCGTTGGCGCGAAGATTCCGCAAGCGACGATCGCGGAAGTTTTATCTATTTGCGCGACAAAAGAAGCGGCGCGATCTGGTCGGGCGGTTATCAGCCGACACTGCGCGAAACTCAGAACTATGAAGTGGAATTTACGGAAAGCAAGGCAGACTTCCGGAGGCATGACGCCGGAATTATGACGCACATGGAGATCATCGTCGCGACCGAAGACGATGCAGAGCTTCGCCGCCTGACCGTGACGAATGAATCAACCCGAACCCGGGAGATCGAAATAACAAGTTATGCGGAGGTCGTTCTCAATGCGCAGGCCGCCGACGAAACGCATCCGGCATTCAGCAGCCTGTTTGTCGAGACCGAATACATCGCTGATCGTCATACGATCCTCGCCAATCGCCGGAAGCAGTCGGAAAACGACGCGGAAATTTGGGCCGCACATACCGTGGCCGTATCGGGCGGTGTTATCGGAAATATCAATTTTGAAACAGACCGCTTAAAATTCCTCGGACGCAATCGCACGGTCCAGGATCCGGCGGCGATAGCAAGTGAGAATCCAGCCGCGGGAACGGTCGGAGCGACGCTTGACCCGATCTTTAGTTTGCGTGTCCGCGTTACTATTTTACCCGGCGAATCAGCAACGCTTGTCTTTATGACAGGGGTCGGCGATTCACGGGCTAAAATTCTCAGTATTTCCGAAAAATATAATGAAACCAGCGCCTTTGATCGCGCCGAAAAACTCTCCTGGACACGCTCGCAGGTAGAACTCCGCCATCTCGGTATCCCGCACGAAGAAGCCCATCTTTTTCAGCGTCTGGCCGGACATTTGATCTATGCCAACCAAACTCTGCGTCCGAGAGCGGATATTTTGAAACTCAATCGCGGCACGCAGCAAGATCTGTGGAAATACGGTATTGGCGGTGATCTTCCGCTAATGATCATCCGGGTCGAAGAAGGCAAGGATGCGCGCTCGGCGATCCGTCGGATCCTGCGCGGACACGCTTATCTCCACGGAAAAAAATTACTATTCGATCTCCTGATCTTAAATGATCAGCCGCCGAGCTATGAGCAGTCATTTAATGAAGAGCTGCAAGCGATGATCCGTTCGGGTGGAATGCAAACGCAGATGGATAAACCCGGCGGGATATATCTGAGGCGGACCGATATCATGTCGGAGGCCGACCGCGTAACCCTGCATACGGCGGCGCGCGTGACATTCGTACTTAGCCGCGGAACGCTCGAAGAAGAGCTTGCACGGAAAAGCAAAAAGACCGAAAAGTCGGCACACTTTATACCGCGAAGATCATCGAGCGTTTATGAAGACACGCCCGAAAATGTACCAAAGATGGAGTTTGCAAATGAATTTGGCGGTTTCACAGATAACGGAAGAGAGTATTTTATAAAACTCGAAAACAGGAGTTCGACACCCGCACCCTGGTCAAATGTCATCGCAAATGAAGCAGGCTTTGGATTTTTAACGACAGAAACCGGAGCGGGAGCAGTGTGGGCTGTAAACAGCCGCGAAAACCGTCTGACGTCGTGGTCAAATGATGCGGTCAGTAATCCGCCGCCCGAATGCATCTACTTGCGCGATGAAGAAACGGGCAGTTTTTGGACACCGACCGCATTGCCGATCAGAGAAACTTCGCCTTACACAATCGTACACGGGCATGGTTATTCGATCTACCGGCATACGAGCCATGGGATCGATCAGGAACTGACGGTTTTCGCGCCGGTTGACGGCAGCGCAAAGATCTCCCGTTTACGGCTTAAAAACCCGTCGCGGCTAATGCGTAAAATTTCTGTTACCTACTTTGCCGAGCTCGTTCTCGGTGTCAACCGTGCTCAGTCTGCTCCCTTCGTGATAACGGAAATTGACCCATCAACCGGCGCGATCTTTGCCCGCAATCCCTACAATAAGCAATTTGCCGACCGCGTGACATTTATTTCGACAAGCGCAGGATCCAAAACCCTGACGTGTGATCGGCAGGAATTTATCGGGCGAAACGGCAGTCTCGCTCGTCCTTTGGCAATGCTGCGGACAGATCTTTCGGGCACTATCGGGGCGGGATTAGATCCTTGTGCGGCCCTGCAAACCGTTATCGAGATCAAACCTGGCGAAACGAGTGAGTTCATTTTTCTGCTCGGTCAGGAAAGTGATCTCGAAAATTCCCGGGCAAGCGTTTTACGTTATACAAATAAAGCTGTCGTTGCGGAAGAATTCACCAGAGTGAAGGAATATTGGGATCAAACGCTTAGCGCAATTCAGGTCAAAACGCCTGATGATTCATTAAATTTATTGGTCAATGAACGGCTTGTTTATCAAAATCTCGCGTGTCGTTTCTGGGCCCGGACGGCATTTTATCAATCTAGCGGTGCATTTGGTTTCCGCGATCAATTACAGGATGCGATGGCACTCATCTATACCCGACCGGATCTGGCGCGGGAATATATTGTCCACGCAGCGTCGCATCAATTCAAAGAAGGCGATGTACAGCATTGGTGGCACGAGCCTTCAAATGCCGGAACGCGGACGAGAATTTCAGACGATCTGCTCTGGCTTGTTTACGTAACGTGCTTTTACGTCGATAAAACAGCAGACAAAAGTATTTTTGACGAGGTCGTATCTTTTCTCGACGCGCCGATCTTAGCCGAGGGTGAACAGGAATTTTACCTGGTGCCAAATATTTCGACGGAAAGCGCGAGTCTCTATGAACACTGTATTCGCGCTATCGAGATAAGTTTGGGGATCGGTGCGCATGGTTTACCGCTGATCGGCGCGGGTGATTGGAGCGATGGGCTCAATCGCGTCGGCACAGCGGGCAAAGGCGAAAGCATCTGGCTCGGCTGGTTTCTGACAAAGATCCTAAAGGATTTTGCAGAGGTCTGCGCTCTCCGTAAAGATAAGGCGCGAGCCAAAAAATATCTTGCTCACGCAGATCTTCTAAAAGAGAATCTCGAAAAGAATGGCTGGGATGGTGACTGGTATCTGCGCGCATTTTTCGACGACGGAACGCCGCTTGGCTCAAAGGAAAACAAAGAATGCGAAATTGATTCGATCGCGCAAAGCTGGAGTGTGATCTCAAATTCCGGAACCCACGAGCGCGCCGAAAGAGCGATGCGATCGGTAGACGAGAGACTTATCAAACGTGATGAAAAACTTGTCCTTCTGCTCGAGCCGCCGTTTGATAAGAGTATGCCGGATCCGGGCTACATAAAAGGCTATCCGCCCGGGATCCGGGAAAACGGGGGGCAATATACGCACGCGGCGGTCTGGACGATGATCGCCTATGCAATGCTTGGCGATGGCGACAAGTCTCACGAGATCTTTAAACTGATCAACCCGATCGAAAAAACACAGACCTCTGATGAATTGAATCGGTATAAGACCGAGCCCTATGCACTCGCCGGCGATGTATATTTTAACCCGCAGCACATTGGACGCGGCGGCTGGTCATGGTATACAGGCGCGGCTGGCTGGCTTTACCGGGCGGCGATCGAGAATATTCTCGGATTTCAAAAACACGGCAATACCTTGTTGATCGAGCCTTCGATCCCGCGCGACTGGCAGGAATTTGAGATCGTTTACCGTCACGAGTCTGCGAGATATCACATCACGGTTGAAAATCCGCACATGCTCTGCACCGGAAATTCTGTAACAACTGAATTGGACGGCGTAAAACTTTCCTCAAATCGAATCGAATTGTCTGACGACGGTGAGACCCATTTTGTCCGAATAGTTCTCGAAAAATAGTTGGTGAATATCGGTTAGGTTGTGGAAAACGCGTGCAAGTTAAAGTGAATTGCTGCGAAAATGATCGGCAAGGATTAAGTTGGAAAATGCGGATCTTTACAAAAGATCAACCTCGACAATGTCGTATTAAAACTTGATTGACCTGTTCTCATCAAGAAGCGATTCGGCTAATATCTTGCCATTAATGGTATTGGTTTGTGGTATGTTCTGTTTTTACTATTGTTGGGGCCCGGCCCCTAGATTAGAAGAATTGCTTCTTTCGTGATCCTTTTGGCGGCTCGTTTATAAATTTGCGCCGATTTTCATCTATCCATCTGCAGTAAGCAGTATTTTCAATAGATCGGAGGCTTTTTTCTTCCAAATTGATCTGCATTGATCGATCTTCGCATCTTGAATACTCAACTAAATTATTGCCGATCAAATCATCGACCTGTTTTGTTGGTTTTTTCCCGAAGTCGATCGATCAAACATCCCCGCGCTATTAAGGCAACATAATCTCTTTCCGATGATCTGGTTTGATCGAATCTTGCAGCGGCCTTCCAGATCTCGATAAAAATTTCCCTAACCGCATTTTCCGCTTCATTTACATTCGGCAGTGCCTTTCGTGCCCAAACCCAGATCAGACCGCCGTAGCTGCTTACACAATTCCCGACTGCTGATCTGTCGCCTTCCGCAATGCGCTGTAAAACTGTCCCGGCCATATGTTTACGCTTTGAATTTCGTCAGGTTAAATTCTACTGCACGTCGTGACGCCCCCGCTTTCGGTAGTTCGCGCAAAACAGATACGTTTTGTAAAACGCTGCGGTGAGACCAACGGCCTATTCGATAGTTTTTGGCAAAAGATCCCATGACAAGATCTTGTCGTCTGAAAATGCTTTTTCTTTTACTAGCTTTTCCTTATGCTCAAAAATCCAGCTATTTACTACGTGTGCTGTCTCGTGGTTTGAATTGGCCGGGCCATCAGTTGCTTTTAAGGCAGTTTTCAATTTTTCCGCGACATCCTTTCGCTTTATAACTCTGATCACATCATTCTTCAAAATAATTTTTTTCAACCGATCAATTCTCACAATTGCTCCTAACTTTTCGGGTTTATATACTAATTACCGGCATTCCTTTTACCTTTCTAAGCTGTATCCGGCAGTTAAACGATGGACAGCTAAAGCCAAAATTGCCCCGCTTATTGAAGCAAGAAAACCAGGGAGGTTTTCGCCCATATTTTCAAACGTGCTTGTCATCGGAACCCCAAAGAAATATGCACCTAAATATCCACCCGCAAGTGCCCCGACAATTCCGACGACCAGCCTCGAAATCAAGCCGCCTCCACTTGTGCCCGGCGCAAACAATTTTGCCGCCGAGCCTGCTGTCAATCCTAAAATTATCCAAACCACAAACGAGATCATCCTTTTTTTGAGTATCTAACCTTAACCCGCCTGAACATCAAGATCCGGTAATTTCATTTTCGCTCAGTATCCGTCTCCGGCATCTCCTGCCAAACACCCGTCGATAATTGGTGAGCCGGTCTGAAATTCTTATTCAGTTACTTCGTCCTCCGAATCTACAACCGGATTGAAGACCTCGTCGTCGGTTGTCTTCGAAGTATTTACCGCTTCGCTTACTTCATCTGCGTGCTCCTGCATTTCTTCGCCCGTGTAAAAATCTTCTACTTCTACAGCGGTGCGTCCGGTCGGTTCGTTCCCGCCCGATGCACCACCAACCTTATGGGCCGGCGGGACGGCTTGAGAACCGTCACGCAGGGGTTCGGTCTGCGACTCTTTTACGTCTTTTGCTTTCAATTGTGAATGTTGTTTGTTCATAGTCTTTTGATCCTTATTCTTAATATATTTACCCAAACCGCTGATATTCAGCTGAGAACGCGGCAAAGTTACGACCCGTTAGCGATCCAGCGTTTGTTAATCTTGATCGCCGTTCAAATGTTCTTTATAAACTCTCGATCACGCGCCGCAGTTTTTGGTTGACGGCTTCGGCGGTCGTTTCCAGATTTCTGTTTCCGGTTACGGCCATCATTTTTTTTGCATCGATCGCCGCAACTACTGATCCGGAATTCGATCCGTAAACGACGACATTGCACGGCAAAAGCAGTCCGATATCCAGATCTTCCTGCAAAGCGGAATGAGCAAGCGGCAGATCGCACGCACCCAGGATCACATAATCGCGAAAATCCACGCCGAGTTTTTGCTTTAATTTTGCCTTCATATCGATCTCACTCAACACCCCGAAACCCTCCATTTGCAGCGCTTCCCGCGTATTTTTGAGTGTTTCTTCAAATAGTTTTTATACTTCGCGGCGATAACCGTATGGATGGGTATCAAATTCGATCTTCGGTGCTTCGGGAATTTCTTCGATCAGCCAGTTACCAAAAAACGTTAATCGAAGTCCGCCGTTAGATTGCAGCATTTCTTTGACTTTTTTCTTTGTTTCAGCATTTTTAGCGACAACCGTTAACAGAAAATGCCCATCTTTTAATTCCTGTTTGTACCGGTCAAGATATCTTCCTTCCGAACCCAATTGCTGAACTGTGCGCACGATCCGTGCCCAAGATCCGTTCTCCTCCCCGCTAAAATCGATCTGTTCCGTGCTTGAGATTACTTCGATCTCACTTTCCTTAACACCATTTTCTCTATGTGCATCAAGTGCATCTCGTAAGTCTTCAGTCTGAGCAAAAACACTAACGATCTTGTGCGACGGATAAGCGTAAAAACTGCCGTCCTGTTCAGAAGTTTCCGGTTTTTCTAATGTGGGCGTCATATTCATTGATTATTTGCTCACTTCTCACATTCCGTTTGAACGCCAACGTCATAAATATCAGTTACTTCTTCCAGGCAAATAAAAACCAGCCGATCAGGATTCCAAAGCCAAGCGTAAGCAGCGTCGGGATCAACATCCAAACGCCTCCACCGATACCGGTGCCATGTCTCATCATTCCGCCATTCATAACGGACCCATTCATAAACCCTCCGCCTAAGAAAAGCAGGAGAAGGACTACAACACCTAACGCGATGATCACTATAATTTTATTGGATTTGTTCATTACCCGGTCTCCATTTTTGGTCTTCTTTTCCGGTTTCGGATCTAATTTTTTTGGTTATTTATCCCCATGATCTCTTGGTTAAATGGAGCTAACTGATGATTCTGATGAGCTGCCTGCCCGGCAGCTCCAATTTTGGAAATTGTTCATTGTCCTTTTCTTAGCAAATCTGAATTGTTGAAACCAATATCAGATCAGGTTGTTGACTCCTCCCCGTAATGTTTGTGCAATCTTGTTTCGTATTCACGTGAGACCTCAGTTACTTTGTCGTAATCCGGACTCTGCCTGATCTTCTCGCGCGTCAGGTCGATGGTGACGTTTCTCATCGCCCAGTTGATCTGCTGTACCCACTGCATAGAAATTAAAACGTGTTTGCCGGGAAGGAAGCGTTGCGTATCGACACCGATGTACCGAAGTGTCCAATCATCGGTTTCGAGAAAAAAGTCTTCGACCATGCCAATTTCGCCGTCAGTTGCGTCGATTTGATAATTCGCTATTTCCTGCATGCTTCTTAAGTGAACGTCAGGTGCCGGGGCCGATGCGCTGCCGGCTTGAGAATTAACACTCGATCTTACAAATGCCGCCGCAGCATTTGCGGTTTCGAGCCTCGCTGGAGTTAGATTCGGGCGTTCATCCCAGTAATATCTTTCGCCGTAATAGTCGGAGATAAGCTTTTCCATCTGGCGCGAAACCGGCTGATGTTTGTCAATCCCGGGGCTTTCTGTAACCTGTTCTTTGGTAAGACTTACGTGGATATTGCGCTTTTCGCGGTCGAGATGTGTGATCGCCTGCGGCAAGATCAAATTCTGGCTTCCCGTCAGCCAGTTTCCTGTATTGGCGACGAGATAGCGCACTACCAGGCTCGAATCCTCAAAATAAAATTCCTCGATATTCCCGATCTCACCGTCGGTCGCGATGATCACGAATCCTTTCAGGTCATTGACGCTCTGTAACATATTATTGCTCCTTTTTAACTTCTTCACCCGCAAAACAAGGAACACGATAAACCCACCCGTTATCACGCCGTTTCGCTATAGATCTGATCTTTCTCATTTTCGTCTCAATATACGAGAATAAAATTCACGCCGTCTTAAATAATTCCCTTTGATCATTGATGGATTTGAGTTAAATATTCTTGCTAAAAAATTAAAAATTGTCCGCATACAACCTCCCGTTAGATCGACTTCCCCTTTTGTAGTCAAATACTGCTATTGCGAAACCGCCGGCGATCTCCTGAAAGAGCGTTTTGGAAAAAAGAGGCATTTATTCAATGGTATAGGTTTGCAAAGATTTCGTCGGTGCGCTGTCGCGCACATAGCAGATTCTTTTTCGGGTTTGCTAAGTTCCTTGGATATTCTGCTAATCAACTGTTCGGCTTGCACAAAAATACGTGAAAATCCGGTAGCGCCTTTTAAGCTGTTGCCAAAGACCAAGAAAAGCACCCTTGGCTTTCACAAAAGTGATCACCAAAGGTGCTTCGTTCGATTCGTTTCAATCGTGATCTTAATCTTTCTTCATTTTCCAAACCTTCAAGCTGAAACGCGAATCAGCTTTTTATTTACAAATTCTTGTATTCCCAAAACCGAAAGTTCGCGTCCGTATCCCGAGTTTTTGATCCCGCCAAACGGTAGATCTGCGGCGGTCCAGGTCGGGTGATTGATAAACATCATTCCTGTTTCAATGCGGTTTGCAACGCGTTTTCCACGCTCAATATCTTTGGTGTAAACCGATCCGCCCAGGCCGAAATCCGAATCGTTGGCGAGCGCGATCGCTTCTTCTTCATTTTTCACCCGAAAGAAAAGTGCGACCGGGCCAAAAAATTCCTGGCGAAAGGCCGGATTGCCTGGTTTAACATTTGATAAAATCGTCGGTTCCATAAACGAACCTTGACGGTCGATCCGTTTGCCGCCCATTTCTAGTTTTGCACCATTTGAAACGGCATTTTCTACTTGTTCTAAAATCCCGTCTAATGCAGACTTTGATGAAAGCGGACCGAGAGTGGTGGTTTCTTCGGCTGGATCTCCCGCTTCGAGTTTTGCCAAAGCCGCTTTAAATTTTTCGAGAAAAGCATCGGCCAATTCTTCTACAACAATAAAACGCTTCGAGGCAACACAGGATTGCCCTGTATTGTTCATTCGGCCCCAAACCGCCAATTTTACTGTTTCCTCTAAATCAACGTCTTCAAGCACAATAAATGCATCGCTTCCGCCAAGTTCCATCGTTGATTTTTTCAGATTTTTTCCGGCTCTTTCCGCAACTTTTTTCCCTGCATCGCTGCTTCCGGTCAATGCCACGCCTTTGATCCGCGGATCGTCTATCAATAGATCAGATTGGTCATAAGAGATCAGCAGATTTGTATAAAGTCCGTCAGGCGCGCCGGCGTCTTTCCACAATTTTTCAAACGCGATCGCACACTGCGGAACGCTCGCAGAATGCTTAACCATCACCACATTCCCCGCCATAATATTCGGTGCGGCAAAACGTGCAAGCTGGTAATAAGGAAAATTCCACGGCTGAACGCCAAACAAAACACCGATCGGTTCGCTCATGATTACAGCTTCACCTTCGCTTGGCTTGAGATCCTGCGGAGCTAGAAATTCCTCCGCATTTTCTGCATAGTATTTTACAATTTCGGCACTGAGTTTTACTTCGCCTTTTGCCTGAGCGATCAATTTACCCATTTCGAGTGTTACCAGGGCGGCTAATTCATCACTATTTTCGCGCATGAGTTTCGCGGCTTTGTGCGTGATCTTTGCCCGGTCGGCAAAACTTGTATTCCGCCACGTTTCAAAACAGGCGACAGCAGTTTTAACCGCATTTTCCAGTTGGGAATCGCTGTGCGACTCGAATTTTTTGACGATCTCGCCGTTGTACGGGTTAGTGGTTTGATATGTCATTACTTACTCCATTTTTTCTAAAGATGTTGATCTTTCGATCACGGCTGACCGACATACAGGACACTTTTACCTATTGAATGTCCGGATTCGCTAAGGGCGTGTGCTTTCTTGATGTCGGCAAGCGCAAATTCTGCGCCGACGACGGGACGAACTTTTCCTTCGTCAACAAATTCTGCCAACTGCATCAGTATTTCTGCATTTGGCTCAATAAAAAGAAACGCACTCCGTACCTTGTGCTTTGCGGCCGTCTCTTCCGACGGCTGGCTGACTATCGAAACAAGGATCCCGTCTTCCTTTAATACCGGCCAGGACAGCTCCTGTACTTCGCCGCCGATCGTGTCAAAAACAACATCTGCGTCTTTGACGATCTCTTCAAACCGTTCATTTTTATAATCAATAACCTCGTCGGCACCTAAAGCTTCAACCAAGGCGCGATTGCTGGCAGAGGTAGTAGAGATGACATAGGCTCCGCGCGATTTTGCGAGTTGGATTGCCAAAGAACCGACACCGCCCGAACCCGCGTGAATTAAAACTTTTTGATATGCGG
>JBGTEI010000542.1:0-3129 GCA_041747875.1 Pyrinomonadaceae bacterium
GCACATCGTTGATCCATATGAAGATCGTGCAAAACTTCGCGATGAAATAGAATTCGAACTTCCATTTTCATATTTCGGAACCGTTGCGTCGTCGCTTCTGGTTTTACCAAAGCTTGAAAAAATGTTTGAATATCGTCACAAGGTCACAAAAAATTGGTGCGAAAATGTTAGTTCACATAGTACTTTGGAAATATAAAACGGGAGTTTCGGAAGAATCCCGTGCGGAACACGTGCTGAAACTGAAACAGCTTCCGGATCAGATCCCAAATATCGAAAGCTATCACGTCGGCCGGGATATTATGCATCTTGATCGTTCTTTTGACACCGGTCTTAGCTCGGGTTTTGCCGACCGTGAAGCTTTGGATCACTATTCAAATCATGCGGCACATCAGGAGGTTGTGGCACTTGGAAAACAGATCTCCGAAAATGTAGTTTCGGTTGATTTTTTTGCTGGATGAAACTTCGAACGAAAATTCTGCTTGGCATTATTTGCGCGTTTATTTTCTCGCAGATCCCTTTTTTTATTTCACGTTGGAAAACAGGCAACCTGGCTTCTCAAATTGCCGGCCTCTCGACTAACCAAAAACAAAACAATTCACTAAACAGCGGTTATTCCAATTATCAGGGAATTATTCATGCGCATTCCTTTCTCGGGGGACACAGCACCGGAACTTTTAATGAACTGATAAATGGTGCAAAGAAAAACGATCTTGATTTTGTGATAATGACCGAGCACCCATCGGAGTTATTTGAAACTTCCGAATCCACTTTACGGGGCATCAAAGAAGACATCCTCTTTGTAAGCGGAAACGAGGTCAGCTCCAATGATGGAAACCGTTTTCTTGTTTTCGAAGGTTTCCCCAAGATCGCTTCGCTAGGCAAAATTGACAGTGTAAAATTGCTCGAGGAAGTCCACGCACGCGGAAGTTTGGCGGTCGCTACGTACCCCGAAAAGTTCAAAGCCTGGAACTCAGATTTCGATGGGATCGAAGTATTTAGTCTTCATACAAATGCAAAGAAGATGAATCCGGTTATATTTTTGCTAGATTTGGTCTGGTCTTACCGCAAATATCCGGAACTGACTCTTGCTCAACACTTCGTTTATCCAGATTCAAATCTTGCAAAATTTGACGAACTTGCGAAAACCAGAAAGCTCATCCTTTTTGCCGGCACAGACGCCCATTCAAATTTAGGCATCCACGTTGGTGATGACGCGAATAATAAGTATTTTGATCTTAAGTTTGACCGATATGAAACCATCTTTAGACTTGTGAGAACCCACGTTCTGATTCCCCGGGAAAACGCATTTGATAAAGAAAGTTTGTTAAAGGCATTGAAAGCCGGAAATTGTTATATTGGACTTGATGTCCTCAGTGATACGCGCGGTTTTTTGTTTTCTGCGTCAAACGGCGCTGAAACAAAAATACTCGGAGATGAAATTTCACTTGCAGGCGGCGCGGTAACTTTAACGGTTTCCGCACCGCAGATCTCGCGATTCAAGATCTTTATGGACGGTGAAATGGTTTATGAATCCGGGCAAACAAACCGGGTCGATTTCGAAGTGAAGAAAGCCGGAAGTTACCGCGCTGAGCTGTATTTAGATGTTTTAGGTAAACCCTTTGATTCTATGCCCTGGATCATCTCGAATCCGATATTTATAAAATGATTTGAGCCGAAACAAGTTCACCCGCGTGTAGCAACGTAATAAATATTTCAGACATCATAAGTTAGCACCAAACAATTCAGGTTTTTTAGATATTGGGATAGGCCACCGGTAAATTTAATGAAGAATAGTAAACTAAGATCTTTTAATACAGTCGTCTTTTGTCTTGCAGTTTTTGTGTCATCACTCTCGGTTTTTGGTCAGCAAGTTCAGCGGACTCCTTTTGATGTTCAGCATTATTTGATGGACGTAAAAATCGAACCGACCCTCAACAAACTTTCAGCGACGGTCGATGTCGATATCGTTCCGCAAGAGGAAACCCGCGTCGTTACTTTTGAAATAAATGGCTCGCTGAAGATCACCGACATAAAACTGATCGGAAAAACAATTCCCGGTAGTGTTACGCCGCTTCCAGCAGTTACTCCTGCACCGACCGGAAAGCGCGGTGCCGCAAAAACACCGGAAGCACCTTTAGGTACTGTCACATTTATTCAAGATCAGGTAGGTGTCAGCGATCTTGGTCCGAGCGTGAGAATTGACCTCGGTGAAAATGTTCCGGCAAACACAAAATTAAAACTTCAATTTGCTTACAGCGGGATCTTGGTTACACCCGAAGGCGGACCGCTGCTGACAAAACGCCTCGCTTTTATCGGCGCGAATGACGGCTATTTGATGTACGCTGCGCGCTGGTTTCCATTTCACAATTACGCCGCTGATAAGGCAACTTCAGACATTACGATCACGCTTCCGAATACCTTTCAGGTTGTAGGTCACAGCGATATTCCGCCGCTAAATACGGGAGGCAAATATCGTTTTGTCAGAAGCGATCCCGGGCTCGTAGGAAATTTCACGTACGGGCGTTACGCATCGAAGAATTTGCGTTACGGAGATTACGAAATTCAGTTCAATACGAAAGCGGGCAATGAAAAACTTGTTGCAGAATACGGTGAAACTTTAGGAAAAGCGCTCGAATACTATACAAAACGCTTTGGCCCGCCTGAAATGGGAACAAAGCTGATCGTTGCACAGATCGATGACGACAGCCTTGAATACTATTCTCAGGAAGGAATGTTGTTTTTGGCTAACCGCCTATTTGACGGGTCGCGGCCAATAATTAATGAACGTCTTCAGCGTGAAGCCGCGTTTCAGTGGTGGGGTATGACCGTTGGTCTAAAAACATTTGACGACGCGTGGCTCTCGCAGGGACTAGCCGAATACAGCGCTTTTTCACTGCGGGAAAGTCAGTTAAACGGTGCGCAGCTTGATAGCTTGCGCCGCGAATTACTTGAAAAATCTTTGACTTTTGAACAAACGGCGTCACTCGTCAGAACACCTGCATCGCTTGACGATCAGTCTGTTGCCTACCAATACATTATGTATTCAAAAGGCGCGTTTGTTTTCAAACTCCTCCGCGATACAGTCGGCGACCAGAAATTTGATCAGCTCTTGAGACGATTTATAACGGA
>JBGTEI010000543.1:0-5401 GCA_041747875.1 Pyrinomonadaceae bacterium
TACTTGCAGATGAGGTGCTCGGCCACACTAAAAACAAAAAGTCTTGAACGAAGAAGGAGGCTGTCTGAAAGTTAGCGCTTCTAACTCAAATTGTGGCCTGGAGTAATAAATTACCTTCCTCAGCCGGCCCCTCTCCTTATCTTTCAAGAACGTTTTGTAAACTAGCTTCTTATAAGACGACTTGCCTTAGCAACCAGTGCAATAAAGTCCTTTCTATAGTTTTTTAAGTCGCTTCCTTTCCCGGATCGCGCCAAAGCAGAAACACTGTCGAAACTCGCGGTCCCCTTGTATTTTGAATCACGAAGGATTAATCCAAATTGAGCAACCGATGCCGCAAACTTGAGATTGTCGGAAGCGCTCTCTACAAAATTGTTGGAATCTAAGACACCGATCGACAATAATTTGCTTTTCGATTCCTTAGGCTCTTTATAGCGGAGTTTTACCGTCATGAGTTCATCGTTAAAGTTTGTTTCCGATGGTTTTACCTTCGAATAGTTCAACTCGTCGACTCCCGGATTTTCTACCTTTCCCCCGAAAGGAACGATCTCATAAAGAGCCGTAACTGAAATTCCGGCACCGATCTCGCCGGCATCTTTTTTGTCATCATTAAAATCTCTGTCGGCCAAAACCCGATTTTCGTAACCGATCAAGCGATAACCAGCCACTTTTGCCGGATTAAACTCGACCTGAATTTTCACATCCTTGGCGATCGTATAAAGCGTTCCAGCGATCTGACTTCCCAACGCCTTTCGGGCCTCCTCGTTTGAATCAATATAAGCGTAATTTCCATTACCTTTGTTCGATAATTTTTCCATCATCGAATCATTAAGATTTCCGCTTCCAAATCCGAAAACGGAAAGGAAAATTTCACTCTTTCGCTCCTTTTCCACGAGGCTGACCAATTCTTCATCGCTGTTAAGTCCAACGTTAAAATCACCGTCGGTTGCAAGAATGACGCGGTTGTTTCCATTTGGTATAAAGTTTTGGCGTGCCGTTTTGTATGCGAGCTCTATACCTTCGCCGCCATTTGTCGAACCACCCGCTTCGAGGCTGTTAAGCGCGTCAAGGATCGAATTTTTGTTTGTTGCACTCGTCGAAGGCAAAACGAGTCCGCTTGCCCCGGCGTAGGCGACGATCGCGACCCTATCTTTTGAGGAAAGCTGATCAATGAGAATTTTCAGCGAATTCTTGAGCAGCGGAAGCTTATCCGGATCGTTCATCGATCCCGAAACATCAAGCAAGAAAACCAAATTTGATGGTGGAAGGTTGTCTAGTGAGACAGATCTGCCTTGAAGGCCGATTTGCACGATCTTATGCTTTGCATTCCAGGGCGTTTTTGCCACCTCAGTTTTCACGGAAAACGGCACTCCCCCGATCGGCTGCGGATAATCATATTCAAAATAATTTACGAGTTCCTCGATTCGAACCGCATCTTTCGGCGGAAGACTTCCCTCGTTGATGTACCGCCTGACATTTGAGTACGACGCGGTATCAACGTCGATCGAAAAGGTCGACAGCGGGGCACGCGTCGTTTCAAAAAATGGATTTTCCGCAATTTCCGCATAGCGATCGGAAGAAGTCGTTTCTTCACTGAAGTGTCCGGAATCCATCGGAGTTGCCACCGACGCCGTATTGGCGTTGCTGTCCATTTTCGTTTCCGAATAATCCTTAGAAATTTCGGAATTTGATGTTGACGGTTCTGCAGGGCAGCCGGAAAATGCTAAACAAATCAAAAGTATTCCAATTGTTAAGACGGTACCACGCGTAAAATTTCGATCGATCATCTTTCGTTCCTCCAAT
The DNA here is from genome assembly GCA_041747875.1 of Pyrinomonadaceae bacterium. Taxonomy (GTDB): domain Bacteria; phylum Acidobacteriota; class Blastocatellia; order Pyrinomonadales; family Pyrinomonadaceae; genus Aridibacter. The sequence goes on from JBGTEI010000543.1 coordinate 1,801, forward strand.
AATCAAAAAAATTTGCAAGTTTGAAACTTGCACTTTCTTCACTCTTAAAGAAGGAAGAACGCGACGTTTGTTCAAACTTGCAAATTTACTTGCAATTATATTTTGGAACTTCTTAGCTTTCGTCTTTTATCAAAACGGGCACTGCCAAACTGGGATCAAATTCCGGAGCCCGCATCGAAAACCCTGACATAATATACAGATTGTCTTCCGGGTCGATGTTTGAAAGCCAATCAAAACTGCTTACTAAACGGGGCGATTCAAGTCCTGTCCAAACTTTTTCTGACCGGAGATAATTCGTTCCTAGTTCATCTTTCACAAAGAAATGATAAACAAATGCTCTTCGTTCGGGCAAAGATTCCACGCCTTTAACATATTGATACGTCGTCAGATATCCGGTATTTCTCTCGAGCACAGCGTCAGTAACCATAAAGTTAGCCGCTGTAACTGGCGCTATTCTTGGTTTTCGATGACGTTTTTTTCGCTTCTTTCGTTTGCAATGATCATACTCATTGGACGATCTAAAAACCCGCACTTTTTCGGGAGCAGCATAGAATAACCCTGCAACTGCGGCACTCGTGCCGACAATGAACGTAAAAAGTATTAAGCCTGCGATATGTTTTGTCATAATTTGAAACTCCTTAAGCTACTAGAACGATAATAACCGATTGCCTTGCGGTCTGACAATATTTTTTATAAAACCTCGATATTTTAGTTATTCCACGTCATATCAGCCTTATTCCCAAACCTCGATTCGATCCGGCCGCCGATCTTTTCACCGTGTTCTTTTGTCAGATAGGGATAAGTTTTTTCCTCGATCTCAAACTCTTCCGCCCCGAGATACATTTCTGCTTCGGCGATCGCCATCATCGCACCTTCAATTTCCATAAATAATCCGAATGGCAATTCATCCAAAACGATCTCCACTTCCTTAAACTTCCAGATGAGTCTTCGTTTTTCGTAGACCATCTTTTTCTCAAATCCAAGCCGTTCGACGATCCTTTCGATCTCGTCGGGTTTTTCAACTTCGGACTCGTGTTCAACATGCTGTTTGACCCCGCCTGCCGAGGATACAAATTGCTTAAAAGTTAAAAGATTTCCGCGTCCGGTCTTTCTCAAACGCAATAATGCTCCGTTTTCTTGGAGAAAATCATTATGAAATAAGATATTTTCTTCAAAATCTTCAGCGATATATTCGGCACCGATCTCCTTAAGATCAGCGTTAACGCGTTCCCAGTGCTCAGGCGACAAACGGTATTTTTTTTCGATTTCCATTTTTTTGACCTTACATATGTGTCAATGCTCTGGCAGCAATATAAGTGATCCCGAAAACGACACCGGCGACAAACTCAGAAAATTGAAATATCCGTCGATCCGTCGTCGATCTTTCGAGAAGCCATGAAACAAGGCACGTTGAAAAACCAAATATCAAAGGCATTACGATAAAGTTTGCAATCTTCAAAGCCTGATCTTCGATTACAGTATCCGAATAAATATACGTGCTCCCGATTCCAAGAACGACACCAAAAAACCCGTGCCCGATGATGACTAAAAGTTCATAGATGCCCGACCGTGACGAGATCTTTTCGCCCAGTTTGTCGAGTCCGTACTCTAGCAAAAATTCGCCGACTATCCCCAAAACAAACTCTAAAACTATTTCGAAAACCGCCGCCAGCAGCGCGTCAATAATTATCAAAAACATTATTTATGATTGCCAGATCCACTTCCAGACCTCAGGGATTGTCGCGCGTTTTCCGTACATCAACATCCCAACCCGGTAAACTCTTGACGCGACCCAGGTTAACCCAATGATCGTTATTAAGTTCAAAATTATCGCCAAGGCGATCTGCCAAAAAGGCGGAATTTCCGCCAGGATCCTGACCGGCATCACGATCGGTGCAAAAAATGGCGCGATCGAAACCCAAAATGCGAGAGTCGAATTAGGGTCGCGAACAACCGCAAAACAAAAATATAACCCGAGCATCAAGACGAGGACCGGCGGTAAAGCAAACTGCGACCCCTCCTGCATATTTGTAACCATCGAACCTATCAGCGCATAAATTGTCGCGTAGATAAAATACCCAAGCAGAAAGAAAATGAAGAAATATATAATTACCGGTGCCGTAATGTTCGGCATCTCGATCTCGATTCCACTTGCTACAAGACTCGCCAGTCCGAACGCCAAAAGGACCAACACCGAACATATCCAAATACTCAATTGCGTCAACCCGGCTAAACCGACGCCGACAAGTTTACCCATTAAGAGTTCAAAAGGCCGCGCCGAAGAAAACAAGATTTCCGAGATCTTTGTTTCTTTTTCTTCCACAATGGCTGACATTATCGATTGTCCGTAAACGAGCAAAACCACATATATCAGCAATGCAACGATAAAACCGGCCCAAGGACTAGTCGCGTCTTCTTTTTCCTTACCGGTTTCAGAGATCGATTTTTTTACAAACCCAACCTTACGGCTAAGCAAATTCAGCGCTTCCTCGCTGATGTTGGCATCAACAAGCCTCTGTGAACGGACCGCGCTGTTTACTGCGTCTTCGAGTGTAGAATTAATGATAAAGTCGCCGGCTTTTCTCGAATATAGTTCTATATCCGCATTCTGTTTATCAAAATCTTCCGGGACGATAAGGTACGCATCGAGTTGTTTTGCCGCAACCTGTGCATTAAGTTCATTCTTAATTTGTTCAAGAGTCTTACCCGCCGCATTGTATTCGACAAAATCAAAACTGCCGCCCATTTGTTCTGACGCCCGTTTTAACTGTTCTTCCTGCGACGGGTTTAGATCCTTGATCGAATCTTGTGCCGACTTTTTCGCCCGCACCATTATCTTTTCAGCAGAAAGATTATCTCTTAGCCGCGTATAAATATTTCCGGAAGGATCCGCAACGGCGATTCGCGTTGTATCACCTTCGATGGAAAAAATGAGCATCGGAAGAATAAACGACAAAGCCGCAATTACCGGCAGGAGAAGCGTTGTAATAACAAATGTCCAGGTAAATACGACCTTCTTATATTCTCGTTTTAATACAGCTAAAAATTTTTGCATCGTTGAATTCCAAAGTGTGAAATGCGACGTGAGATCGGACAGGGAAGACCGGATTTACTCACAAGCACTTAGTTATTTTTCTTTGCCGTTTTTATCGACGAAATAAGTCATCTCTGGATTTCATCGCAATTTTCCAGAAATGATTCCGCGAGATTTGATTCTAGAAGTTCACTATCTCGCAAAAGTCTCAACCAATAATGTGTCTCAAAAGCTTCCTTATTTGCTATCGCCAATTTGTGGATAAAATCAGCTTTTGACTGTCCTTGAAATGCTTCCTCAATATTTGCACCAATTGACGTTCTAGAGCGAAGTACCTGCTTCGAAAGTACAAACTCCTTCTTGTCCCTTGATAAATGTTGATAGAGTTTGATAATTCGTAGCGAAAATTCATAAGATTCATCCTTTAGAATGATTTTCATTTCTTTTTGACTGAAAGCTTAAGCCGCCCAGTTTTCTACTCACTTCTCAAATCCCACTTAAATCAACTTACTTTTTCAATAAAAATATCATTCAAACTCGGTTCAATTAGCTCAAACTTCGTGATTA